>NZ_CP096205.1:3245000-3545000 GCF_023195775.1 Flavobacterium azooxidireducens | reverse complement strand
TACATGTAAAACAAGGTCAAAAAATCACTTTTAAAGTCCCTGAATCAAGCAAAGAACAATTTATTTCTAACGTACAATTAGTTGGAAAATCAATAGAAAATAAAGACAGAACCATTTCCGTTTTTGGTACACTTACACCAGAAATAAAAGGAAAATTATTATCTGGAATGTTTGTAGAAGCTGATATAATTACCGATGCAAAAAAAGGATTTGGAGTTCCATCTGATGCTGTCATTACAGAAAATGACAAACATTATGTATTGGTTTTAAACAGTAAAAAAACTGAATATAAATTCAAAAAAGTTGCTGTTATAGTAGGAGAAAAATCAGAAAAATTCATTGAAATTATGCCTAATGATAATGTTAATGCTGAAACTAAATTACTCGTAAAAGGAGTATTCGAATTAACTAATTAAAAAAAACAGAAATTATGAACGACGCTCATTTACACATGGTTTTTAACCATTTTCCAATCATTGGATTATTCTTTGGAATCGGAATTTTAGCTTATGGGATTTTTAAAAAGCAAACCATTTTGGTTAATATAGCTTATGTAATTTTCATTTTTTGTATGATTATGGCAAAAGCAACCATGATGACAGGAGAAGGAGCCGAAGAAATTGTAGAAGAATTAGGAATATCGCACGACATCATTCATGAGCACGAAGAAGTAGCAGAAACTTTCATGAAAGTGCTTTATGGTTTAGGTATTCTTTCTGTTTTAGGCTTAGTAGCCAATTTTAAAAAGCATTCAAGAGCTGCAATTGTTTCTTATGTTGTATTAATTTCAGCTATAGGCACGGCTGTTTTTTCTAAGTCAGTTGGAACTTCAGGTGGCGAAATCCGTCATACGGAAATCAGAGAAAATTCAACATTCCAAAATAATGTGATTTCTGTAGAAAATGAAAGTAAAACCGATGATGATTAACTAAGTCTTTTGCTATTGAATTTCATTTTGTATCTTTATCAAAATCAAAAATCATAATGCAAAAAGAATTCAATCTTAAATTTATTCCAATGATTATTGGAATAATTATTTTAATTATTATCCTTTTCAAATCAACCGTTACCATCGAATCCGGTCAAGCGGGTGTTCTTTATAAAACTTTCGGTGGAGGAGTTGTAACCGATAAACCGCCTTTAGGTGAAGGTTTTCACGTCGTAGCACCTTGGAACAAAGTGTTTGTTTATGAAGTTCGTCAACAAGAATTATCAGAACAAATGCAGGTGTTGTCATCCAATGGTTTGGAAATCAAACTCGATGCCACAGCTTGGTTTCATCCGCAATATGAATTTACAGGAAAATTACATCAGGAAAAAGGGGAGAATTATATTGAAAGAGTGATTCGTCCAGCCATTCGTTCTGCCGCCAGAAGTGTGGTGGGAAGATATACACCGGAACAATTGTATTCTACCAAAAGAGATGCCATTCAAGACGAAATTTTCACTGAAACCAAAAAGATTTTAGCTAATCAATACGTCCAATTAAATGAAATTTTAGTTCGTGATGTCACTTTGCCACCCACAATTAAAATCGCAATTGAAACCAAATTAAAACAAGAACAAGAAAGTTTAGAATATGAATTTCGCTTAGAAAAAGCTCAAAAAGAAGCCGAACGTCAACGCATTGAAGCAGAAGGAAAAGCCCGTGCTAATCAAATTTTAAGTGCTTCACTAACCGATAAAATTCTTCAAGAAAAAGGCATTCAAGCCACAATTGAATTATCGAAATCCGCTAATTCTAAAGTAATTGTTATTGGTTCAGGGAAAGACGGAATGCCAATTATTTTGGGTAACCAATAGTTCAACAAATCACAAAGTTTCAAAATTTTTTGTTTTCTAAAAATTTTAGTCGTTACATTTGCAACATCAAAATAGAACAAAATGTTTTCAATTCAATTACATCATCATCATCACACCTCCGCTCAAGCGAAGTAATGATGCTATGTAATTAATTCATATATCTAAAACCCGTTTGAGTACATCAAACGGGTTTTTTTGTATCTCTCCGCTTTGGTGTACTCATTTTAAAAAAAACAAAAAATGAACACCTTAAAAATTGCTATTCAGAAATCAGGTCGACTCAACGAAGAAAGTCTTCAAATTCTCAAAGATTGTGGAATTTCCATTAACAACGGCAATGATCAACTTAAAGCCGAAGCTTCCAATTTTCCATTAGAAATTTTGTTTTTACGAAATTCAGACATTCCACAATATCTCATTGATGGAGTGGTTGATGCCGCCATTGTTGGTGATAATCTCTTGGTTGAAAAAGGTCAAAACATTGTCGTTGCCGAGAAATTAGGTTTTTCAAAATGCCGAGTTTCAGTCGCGGTTCCTAAAAATTTTCAATACAATTCTATTCAAGATTTGAAGAATTTACGAGTAGCGACATCGTATCCTACAACGGTTTTAAACTTTTTTAAGTCGAAAAACATTTCGATTGATATTCACCAAATCTCGGGTTCGGTTGAAATTGCTCCGAACATTGGCTTGTCAGATGCAATTGTCGATATCGTTTCCAGCGGAAGCACTTTATTCAAAAACAACCTAAAAGAAGTAGAAGTCATTCTGAAAAGCGAAGCCGTCCTAGCCGTTTCTCCTACCATTTCAACTGAAAACCAAGCGATTTTAAACAAACTTCAGTTCCGAATTCAATCCGTATTAAAAGCCAGAAAATCAAAATACATTTTGATGAATGTACCGAATGATAAAATTCAAGAAGTCAGCCAAATTCTTCCGGTTTTAAAAAGTCCAACTGTTATGCCGTTAGCCGAATCGGGGTGGAGCAGCCTTCATTCCGTCATAGAAGAAGACACTTTCTGGGAAGTCATCGACCAACTCAAATCAGCCGGAGCAGAAGGAATTTTGGTCTGTCCGATTGAGAAAATGGTTTTGTAGAGAAGTTTCAAGTTTCAAATTTCAAGTCACACAAAGCTTAATGAGTTTTAATGAAATTTTCCTTAATACCTTAATGTTAAAACAAAAAAAATGAAAAAATATAAAAATCCACCCCAATCTCAATGGTCAACGTTAACCCAACGACCAACCCAATCATTCGCCGAAATTGAAGAAACAGTTAAATCCATTTTCAAAGAAATTCAAACCAAAGGCGATACAGCAGTTGCAAAATATACTTCGTTGTTTGACGCAATTAAATTAGAAAATTTTCTCGTCCCGGAAAATGAAATCAAAGAAGCAGAAAATCAAGTCTCAACCGAATTAAAAGAAGCCATCGCTTTAGCAAAATCAAATATTTACAAATTTCACGCAGGTCAAAAAACAAATAAAATTGAAGTAGAAACCACCAAAGGAGTTTTTTGTTGGCAAGAAAAACGACCCATTCAAAAAGTTGGTTTATACATTCCAAGCGGAACAGCTCCGTTATTTTCAACAGTTTTGATGTTGGCGATTCCTGCTCAAATTGCAGGCTGCGAAGAAATCATTTTATGTTCACCACCGGATAAAAACGGAAAAATAAATCCCGCTATTTTATATGTTGCCAATTTGTGTGGCGTGACAAAAATCTTCAAAGTTGGCGGAATCCAAGCCATTGCGGCATTAACTTTTGGAACTGAAACCATCCCGAAAGTATATAAAATTTTCGGTCCCGGAAATCAATTTGTCACGGTAGCCAAACAAGTAGCTACTCAATTCGCAACAGCCATCGATATGCCTGCAGGACCGAGCGAGTTATTGATTTATGCGGATGATTCTGCGATTCCCGCTTTTGTTGCTTCTGATTTACTAAGCCAAGCCGAACACGGAACCGATAGTCAAGTAATCTTGGTTTCCAATTCTCAAAAATTAATTGACGAAGTAGAAAAGGAAATTGACCACCAAATTCAAGTTTTACCTCGCAAAGAAATTGCTCAAAAAGCTATCGATAATTCGAAATTAATTTTTATTCAAAAGGAGAGCGATGCATTGGATTTTATCAACGAATATGCACCCGAACATTTTATTATTTGTTCCAAAAACGAAGAGTATTTCATCAACGGAATTCAAAATGCAGGTTCTGTTTTCATTGGAAATTTCACTCCCGAAAGTGCCGGTGATTATGCCTCAGGAACCAATCACACCTTGCCAACAAACGGATTTTCAAAGAATTATTCCGGTGTAAATCTCGATAGTTTTTCAAAAGCCATTACGTTCCAGAGAATTTCTGAACAAGGTTTAAAAAATATCGGAAATGCAATTGAAATTATGGCGGAAGCCGAAGGATTACAAGCTCACAAAAATGCGGTTACATTACGACTAAATGCTTTAAAAAATGATTAAAAATATAGAAATAAACAGTTCGTTTTCGGTTCAGAATTTAGTTCGAAAGACTATTTTGAATATGAAACCCTATTCGTCCGCACGAGATGAATTCAAAGAATTTGAAACCAATTTGATTTTTTTGGATGCCAACGAAAATCCGTTTTCCAATGGGTACAATCGCTATCCCGATCCGCAACAAAAGTTATTGAAAACACTTTTGGCAAAGCAGAAAAAGGTTTCATTAAACCAAATTTTATTAGGAAATGGAAGCGACGAAGTACTTGATTTACTTTTTCGTGCTTTTTGCGAACCCAATAACGACAACATCATCACTTTGCCACCAACGTACGGAATGTATGGCGTTTTAGCCGATTTGAATGCCATTGAAAACAGAGAAATTTTGTTAACCAATGATTTTGAACCTAATGTGGATGAAATTTTGAATGCTGTTTCACAAAACACTAAAATCATCTTTTTATGTTCGCCAAATAACCCAACCGGTAATTCATTTTCAGATGAAAGTATTTTATATTTACTGAAAAATTTTAATGGTTTGGTCGTTTTGGATGAAGCGTATATTGATTTTTCGTCCAAAGAAAGTTGGTTGACAGAGTTGAATGATTTTCCTAATTTAGTGATCATTCAAACGTTATCAAAAGCTTATGGATTAGCCGGACTTCGGGTTGGAATTGCGTATGCTTCAGAGGAAATTATTTCCATACTGAACAAAATCAAACCACCATACAATTTGAATACAGCTTCACAAGAAATTGCTCTCAAAAAATTAAATCAAAATACCTTAAATGCTCAATTGAAAAAGCTCATTTCAGAACGGGAAAGTATTATCAATTCATTAAAATCAATTACATTTATTGAGGAAGTATTTCCTTCCGACGCAAATTTTATTTTAATAAAAGTAGATAATGCAACCTTGCGATACAACCAACTAATTCAAGCGGGAATTGTGGTTCGAAACCGAAGTAATCAGCCTTTATGTGAAAACTGTCTTCGAATTACAATCGGAACAAAAGAGGAAAACAATCAACTAATTACAACTTTAAAATCACTTTAAAATGGCACAAAAAATTCTATTTATTGATCGTGACGGAACCACTATCAAAGAAACTGCTGATGAACAAATTGATGCGTTTGAAAAAGTGACTTTCTATCCAAAATCACTGACGTATTTAAGCAAAATTGCCTCAGAATTAGATTTTGAATTAGTGATGATCACCAATCAAGATGGTTTGGGAACAGCAAATTTCCCTGAAGAAACATTTTGGCCGGTACATAATTTTATTCTAAAAACATTTGAAAATGAAGGAGTTGTGTTTGATGAAGTTTTAATTGATAAAACATTTCCATACGAAAATGCTACAACTCGTAAACCCGGAATTGGTTTGTTGCAAAAGTATTTTTCCGCTGACTATGATTTAGCAAATTCATTCGTTATTGGTGATCGTTTGACGGATGTTGAATTGGCTAAAAACTTGGGTTCAAAAGCGATTTTTATCAATGATAATACCAATTTGGGTTCGAATGAAATTTCCGTTAAACGCGATGAATTGAACTCAATTATTGCGTTAGAAACCAATAACTGGAAACAAATTTATGAGTTTTTGAAATTGGAAAACAGAACGACTTCAATTTATCGTAAAACGAATGAAACCGAAATTGCCATTACTTTAAATTTAGATGGAATTGGAAATAGCAACATTAGAACAGGATTAGCATTTTTCGATCATATGCTCGATCAACTTTCCAGACACGGTCAAATGGATTTGGATATTCAGGTCAAAGGCGATTTGCAAGTGGATGAACACCACACAATTGAAGACACGGCCATTGCGTTAGGCGAAGTTTTTGCAAAAGCATTAGGAAATAAATTAGGCATCGAACGTTACGGATTTTGTCTTCCGATGGATGATTGTTTAGCTCAAGTTGCCATTGATTTTGGCGGTCGATCTTGGTTGATGTGGCAAGCACCTTTTAAACGAGAAAAAATTGGTGATATGCCAACAGAAATGTTTTTTCACTTTTTCAAATCGTTTGCCGATGGAGCCAAAGCAAACCTAAACATCAAAGCGGAAGGTTTTAACGAACACCATAAAATTGAAGCGATTTTTAAAGCTTTCGCTAAAGCAATTAAAGCTGCGGTTAAAAGAGATTCAGAGAAAATGATTTTGCCAAGTACTAAAGGAATGTTGTAAAGTTTTCAGTCGCAGTCACAGTTTGCAGTCAACTACTGAAAACTGCGACTGAAAACTGCGACTGCGACTTAAAAATAAAAACATGAAAATAGCCATAATAGATTACGGTGCCGGAAATATAAAAAGCATTCAATTTGCCTTGAATCGATTGGGTTATGAAGGTGTTTTAACCAAAAATCCAAATGAAATTCTTTCTGCCGATAAAGTCATTTTTCCAGGTGTAGGCGAAGCAAGTTCAGCGATGAAGAAACTAAAAAATTCAGGTTTAGATGAATTAATTCCCACGTTAACCCAACCGGTTTTAGGAATTTGTTTGGGGATGCAATTGTTGTGCAACCATACCGAGGAAGGCAACACAAAAGGATTAGGAATTTTTGACACCAATGTCATTCGGTTTTCCAATGAAGTTAAAGTACCACATATGGGTTGGAATGACATAAAAATGGCCGACGAAAAGCAGTTTTTCTGCCGAGAAGCAACAGGTTTTATGTATTTCGTTCACAGTTTTTATGCTGAAATCTGCCACGAAACCATTGCAACGACACATTATTTAACCGATTTTTCAGCGGCATTGCAGAAAAATAATTTTTATGGTGTTCAATTTCACCCTGAAAAAAGTGGACTTGTCGGTGAAAAACTATTGCAAAATTTCCTCAATCTAAAACCCGTAACTCACAATCCGCAACCCGAAAACCTAATAAAATGAAAATAATCCCAGCCATTGATATCATCGAAGGAAAGTGTGTCCGACTTTCCAAAGGAAATTACGATTCCAAAAAAATATACAACGAAAATCCGTTAGAAGTAGCCAAATCATTTGAAGCTCACGGTATAACCAATTTGCATTTAGTCGATTTAGATGGAGCAAAATCAGGTCAAATTTTGAATTACAAAATTTTGGAAGAAATAAGTACAAATACGACTTTAAAAATCGATTTTGGAGGTGGATTAAAAACCAACAAAGATGTTGAAATTGCTTTTGAATGCGGTGCGAATCAAATTTCCGGAGGAAGTATTGCGGTAAAAAAACCTAGCTTATTTGAAGAATGGATTCAGCGTTTTGGCAATGAAAAAATTATTCTCGGTGCTGATGTTTCAAATGGAAAAATTGCTGTTTCAGGTTGGCAAGAAGAAAGTTCAGAAGAGCTAATTCCCTTCATAAAAAACTATCAAACTAAAGGAATTCAATCGGTTATTTGCACTGATATTGCTAAAGATGGAATGCTAGAAGGACCTAGTTTTGAGATTTATAAAACGATTTTAAACGAAGTTAAAAAGATAAAATTAATTGCTTCCGGCGGAATTTCAACTTTTGATGAATTACCAAAATTAGCCGAATTAGGTTGTCACGGCGTTATCATCGGAAAAGCCATATATGAGAGCAGAATCTCATTAAAACAGCTAGAAAACTTTATAACTAAACAAAAAGCTTAGCGTCTTTGCGTCTTTGCGAGAAATAATTATGTTGACAAAAAGAATAATCCCCTGCCTAGACATAAAAAATGGAAGAACCGTAAAAGGCATTAATTTTTTAGAATTAAAAGATGCCGGCGATCCGGTAGAGTTAGCTTTGAAATACAGTTTGGAAGGTGCGGATGAATTGGTTTTTTTAGATATTTCTGCCACAGAAGAACGCCGACAAACATTGGTTCAACTTGTTCAAAAAGTGGCTCAAACGATTACTATTCCGTTTACGGTTGGTGGCGGAATTTCATCGGTTGAAGATGTAGAACTATTGTTGAAAAACGGAGCAGATAAAATTTCCATTAATTCTTCCGCAGTTAAGAATCCCAAATTAATCTCAGAAATTGCCAAAAACTTTGGAAGACAATGCGTTGTGGTTGCCATTGATGCTAAATTAATCAATGAAAACTGGAAAGTACATTTAGTTGGAGGAAAAGTCGCCACCGAATTGGATTTATTTGATTGGGCAAAAGAAGTGGAACAACTTGGAGCAGGAGAAATTTTATTCACCTCAATGAATAATGACGGAACAAAAAATGGTTTTGCTAATGACGCGTTGGCTCAATTATCCAAAACAGTAAATCTCCCCATTATTGCCTCGGGTGGAGCAGGAACAATGCAACATTTTGAAGAAGCTTTTTCCATCGGAAATGCCGATGCAGCTTTAGCAGCCAGCGTTTTTCATTACAATGAAATTTCAATTCCAGATTTAAAAAATTATTTAAAAACAGCTGGAATTCCAGTTAGAATTTGATATTTATGAAACTAGATTTTACCAAAAATAAAGATGGATTAATCCCAGCGATTATTCAAGATGCAACTACTAAAATCGTTTTGATGTTGGGATATATGAACGAAGAAGCCTATCAACAAACAATTTCTTCTCAAAAAGTCACATTTTTCAGTCGAACCAAAAATAGGTTGTGGACAAAAGGCGAAGAAAGCGGCAATTTTCTCAATCTTGTTTCAATCGAAGCGGATTGCGACAATGATACACTTTTAATTCAAGTGAATCCAATCGGCCCAGTTTGCCATACGGGAGCCGAAACTTGTTGGCAACAGCCCAATAAAACAAAATTTGGGTTTTTATCAGAGCTAGAAAATACAATTCAACTTCGTAAAGAAAATGGCGAAACTGAAAAAAGTTATGTAGCCTCTTTATTTGCGAAAGGAATCAATAAAATTGCCCAGAAAGTAGGCGAGGAGGCAATCGAAATGGTCATTGAAGCCAAAGATTCCAACGATGATTTATTTTTGAATGAAAGTGCCGATTTACTTTTTCATTATTTAATTTTATTGAAAGCAAAAGGTTTTGAATTGAATGATATTGTGAAAATTTTGAAAGAAAGAGGCTAATCACTAATTACTAATCGCTATTCACTATTTTTTGTATATTTAGACCTTTAAAAAGTAAATTCTATGCTCAAAAAATCAGCGGTTGCTCTTAGCACCATCGTCTTATTCTCAACTTTATCCTGCGAACAAAAAAATATGAAGGCCCAAACAGAAACGGTAACTGAATCCAATTCAGAACATAAAATTGTTGTATATCAAGTTTTTACACGATTATTTGGAAACACAAATGCTACTAACAAACCGTGGGGAACAATCGAAGAAAATGGTGTTGGAAAGTTCAATGATTTCACCGATAAAGCTCTTCAGGAAATTAAAGATTTGGGTGTAACGCACATTTGGTACACCGGTGTTCCGCATCACGCATTAATAAATGATTATACAAAATATGACATTTCTAACGATGATCCGGATGTGGTGAAAGGCCGTGCCGGTTCGCCATATGCCGTGAAAGATTATTATAATGTAAATCCTGATTTGGCAGTTGATCCGACAAAAAGATTAGAAGAATTTGAAGCGTTGATTGAACGCACTCACAAAAACGGTTTGAAAGTCGTCATCGACATTGTTCCCAATCACATCGCCAGAAAATATGAAGGAAAGACGAATCCGAAAGGTGTAAAAGACTTTGGTGCAGATGATGATAAATCGATTGAATACAAGCGAAATAATAACTTTTATTACATTCCAAATTCCAAATTTGAAGTGCCAACTGATGCTAATTACAAACCATTAGGTGGCGAAAAACATCCGTTATCAGATGGCAAATTTGAAGAAATTCCTGCAAAATGGACAGGAAATGGATCTCGATTAGCCAAACCAGACATCAATGATTGGTATGAGACAGTCAAAATTAATTATGGCGTAAAACCAGATGGTTCAAAAGATTTTCCAACGTTACCCGAAGGTTTTGACAAAAAAGATTACAAAGCTCACGCCGATTTTTGGAAAGGAAAAGACGTGCCGGATTCTTGGAAAAAATTTAAAGATATCACTCATTATTGGATTGATAAAGGTGTGGATGGTTTCCGTTATGATATGGCAGAAATGGTTCCGGTGGAATTTTGGAGTTATATGAATTCATCCATCAAAATGAAAAATCCGAATGCGTTTTTGCTGGCAGAAGTGTATAATCCGGGTGAATACAGAAATTACATTCATTTAGGAAAAATGGATTATTTGTATGATAAAGTGCAAATGTATGACACATTGAAAAACATCGTGCAAGGTCGCGGTTTACCGAAAAATATATCAGGAATTCGTGAAGATTTGAAAGATATCGAACACCATATGTTACACTTTTTAGATAACCACGACGAACAACGTT
Source organism: Flavobacterium azooxidireducens (assembly GCF_023195775.1). Classification (NCBI taxonomy): domain Bacteria; kingdom Pseudomonadati; phylum Bacteroidota; class Flavobacteriia; order Flavobacteriales; family Flavobacteriaceae; genus Flavobacterium; species Flavobacterium azooxidireducens. The sequence goes on along the minus strand of NZ_CP096205.1, from coordinate 3,534,383 downwards.
TGGCGAGTCCACAGTTTGCAGGAGATGCTAAAAAAGGAAAACCGTTGATGGTTGTTTCAGCAACAATCAGTTCATCGCCCACGATGATTTATTTTGGTCAGGAAGTGGGCGAACCGGGAGCTCTTGATGCCGGTTTCGGAAAAAATTCACGCACCTCCATTTTTGATTATGTTGGTGTTCCGCATCATCAACGTTGGATGAATGATGGAAAATTTGATGGCGGACAATTAAAACCGGAAGAAAAAGAATTACGTGATTTCTATAAACGTTTATTGAATTTTACCTTAAAAAGCAGTGCTTTGATGGGTGAATTCGAGCAAATTCACGATGCCAATTTGAATGCCGGTTCCAATTATGATTTCGGATTGTATTCGTTTGTGCGTTGGAGTGACGACGAGAAATTGGTGATTGTGACTAATTTTAATCAAAATACACCCGTACAATGTGATGTGATGATTCCGGCAGATGTGGTGAAAAAAATGAATCTAAAAGACGGAAAATATAAATTAAAAGATCAATTGTACGGAAAAAGTTCAACTGAATTAGTTATTGAAAATGGAGTAGGGAAGTTTAAGGTGAAGATTGACGTGAATGAGAGCTTTATTTATAAGATAAAGAGTTAGAAGCTTCGAAGTAATGTTAACGCACAAAGTAAAATATGAAAGAAAATAAATGTTTTGAAGAACTTCTTGAAAATATATCAGAAAAGCAGTACATAGGATTAGGTAATCCTAATGCTAAAATTTTATTTATTGGCAAAGAAGCTGGGGCAGATTCTGAGTTAGAAATGTTTCACGGAAGTTTTAAATCTTGGAAAGAAAAGAAGTTCAATTATTCCGCAAGATATATTCCTAATGAAGTAAAAAACAGGAATTTAAATCACACTTGGCAAAGGTATCAAAAGTTATATGATTGTATTTTGTCAAAATTAAATATTAATCTTGATAAAGAAGACAAATATGAAATTAGTTTTATTGAAAATGTATTTACAACCGAATTAAGTAATTTGCACGCACCAAATACAAAGGATGCAAAAAAGCAAGAAAAATTTAAGGAAGAACTTAAATTAAGAAAAGCTGATTACTTTAAAAGTCAATTCATTCAACAATTCCCTGTGATAATAATATTTGCTAGCGATAATGAATATATTGAAACATATCCAGGAGAAGTTTGTGAATTATTTAATGTAAAATTTAATAGTTTATACGATCATAATTCAAAAGACAAAATATGGGTACACTTTGAAAATGAAAATGAAAAAAAGCCAAAATTATTAATCCATACAAGACAATTAACTAATCGAATAACTGCTGAATTGATTCCTAACATCTGTGAAATAATCGTAAATTTCATTAGAGAAAATTCAATTCAAATTGAAACAAAATAGAAAATTACGAGTTTCTTGCTTCCAATGAAGGTCATACTGAAAATCATTGCTTTTACAAAGCGGCAACACGTTAATAGTCTAAAATAAATATTAACCTGCTCATCCAAGCAGGTTTTTTTATGCTTTATTTAGTATTTCTTCGTCAATTACTCACTATATTTAAAAATTAAACATTTTCTATGGTTTGGTGGAAAAAAATAGTCATTTTCGTTTTAAGTTTACTAGCTCTGATTTTCGTTTTAAATATCGGATTGAGCTTTTGGATTAAAAAAGAATTGCCTAAAATCATCAACGAGAATAACGATTCGCCTTATCATATTGTTTACAAAACGATTGACATTACATTGTTGAGCGGAACGATTTTAATCAATGATATTACGATTGTTCCCAAAAAAGCAATGAATGAAACATCCGATAAAACCGGATTATTTGCTACAATTTCAGATGTTGACATTAAAGGAATTAGCATTTGGAGTTTCCTTTTCAATAAAAAAATCAAAGCTTCTAAACTAATTATTTCGCAGCCGGAAATTATTCTCTATAAAAATGATGACAAAGCACTAAATAATCCGAAAAGTATTAATGAAAGTGTCGTAAAACCTTTTAAAAACACCATTTCGGTTTCGGATATTGAATTGGAAAATGCTAATCTGAAAATCATTTCAACTAAAACAAATTTGCCTTCATTAGTCATCAGTAATCTTTCCTTAGAATTGGATAATGTTATTTTGGATGATGAAACAATCAAAGAGAAAATTCCATTCAATTACAAAGATTTTGATTTTTCGTGTGATAGTATTTATTTCAGAGCCAACGAATTTTATCACTTAAAAGCATCAACTATTCTAAGTACAAAATCAGATTTAAAAATTGAAAATTTCAAATTAATTCCGGAATACAGTCGAGCTGAATTTGTTAGAAAAATTCCCGTTGAAAAAGATATTTTTTCGGTAAGCATTCAATCGATTTCATTAAAAGATATGGATTGGGGTTTTGACGAAGAAGATTTTTATTTTCATTCAAAAAATATCGTTTTAGATTCGGTTTATGCTAATATTTATCGATCAAAAATTCCAAATGACGATCTTTCCAAAAAGCCATTGTATAACAAATTATTGCGAGAAATTCCGTTTAAATTGCAAGTTGATTCGTTGCAAATTCGTGAATCCATTTTAGAATACGAAGAAGAAAAAACGTTTGAAAAAGGATCGGGATTACTATCATTTCACCGATTTAATATGGCTGTAACCAATATTAACAGCGGTTATAAAGAGCGAAATTTATCGGATGTGAAAATTAAAGTGGATTGTCGTTTTATGAATGTTTCGCCGATGAAAGTCGATTGGCAATTTAATGTGCTAGATAAAATGGACGGATTTACAATAAAAGGTACGATTTTAAACTTTCCCGCCGAACAACTTAAACCGTTTACCAAACCGTATATGAATGTGGATGTGGAAGGAATGTTGGATGAAGTCTATTTTAATTTCGCCGGAAATGATCTAAAATCAAAAGGTAATTTTGCCATTAAATATGAAGATTTGAACGTCATCGTTTACAAAAAAAATAGCCGAAAAGAGAAAAATAAATTTCTTTCGGCTATTGGTAATTTGTTTGTCAAAAAAGATTCTGATGAAAAAGTCAAAGAAGTTGAAGTGGAAGTGGAAAGAATTCCTGAAAAATCGTTCTACAATTTTCTGTGGCGAAACATTGGTGAAGGGCTTAAGAAAACCTTACTTTAAACTATTCCACTTGTTTTTCGGTCAACACTTTTTCTCTGTTTTCTTGTTCTTTCATAATTTCAGAAAGGTGTCTCTCGACTAAATTCTCTAATTCTTTTTCCGAAATATCATTCGCCTTTGGTTCATCAACTAATTTTAACCAAGGGGATTTTCCATCAAAATCATATTCACCAAAAACTAATACAGGAATTCCTTTAGCTTCAACGGTATTGGCATCTTTCAAAATCCATTCGTCTGCCCAATCATACATCCATTTGGCATCGTTTTCTAACAATCGCAAGCACGAATGCGAAGCCGGATAACCGGGCAATTCATATTGATGCCAGCCCACACCTTCTGTATTTTCGATGTTGAAATTCCAACGTAAAATCCACTCATCATCCACGGTGCTTTGTACTTCTTCGCCTTTCCAGTTGGTAAAAAATAATCCTGTTGGTGTTTTATGTGCTTCTGAACCTAAACTAGACGGACCCCATTTGACCAATTCGCCGTATTCATATAAACCATAAGCTTGAATAGGATAGGAGAAGATGGCAATTTTTGGTACATCACTTAAATTTTTTATTGTGTACGGAAAAGCAGAATACGCTAAAAAATCATCATCTAATTTGTTGGGAATGATCAAAGTATCCGCTTTTTGAAGTGTATTTTTGTCAATACGATTCAATGAAACGATTGTTGTTATTTCACTACTTGAAAATTTAGATTTGAAAACTTTACGAACGGAATCATTCTTTAAAGACCAAATCGTATACGTAAAATCTTGTGGTTTGTCATATTTTCGGGTTGGTTTTGGGCGTTCAACACCGTCTTTATTTTTAGAATCTTGACAGGAAAACAATAAGGCGAATGCGAATAAGAAAATGGTATATTTAAAATATGTCTTCATTAAATTGTATTTTGGGTTTTTATGTTTTTTGACAAGATACTATTTAGAAATAAAAATAGCCTATTTATAAGGAAATTTTTAACTTTTTTAAATGAATTTGGTTGTTGAAAATGAGTTGTTTAATTGAAGAAATGATAAAAACTTACTATTTATCTTTCAATCAATGAAATTTCACTCTAATTCCCTCAAAAATAGTTTTGTATATTCAAAAAAGGTTCGTAATTTTGCACACCTTTTGGCGGAGAAGAGTTTCCATTGGGTATAAACTATTTATGTAAACAACTTCTGCTGTTTTCTATCGCTTTAAGAAACTCAAGAGAACACAGAATACAAATTTTTATTCAGAATGTCTGAAATTTTAAAAGAACAAGAAGCGTTTTTAGCAAACTTTAACTGGCATAACTTCCAAGAAGGAATTGATGCTGTAGATGAGAAAAACCTAAGAGAATTTGAAGAGTTAGTTGCTAAAACCTTCATTTCAACTGACAGCGACGAAGTAGTAATGGGAACTGTTGTTCGTGTTACTGATCGTGATGCTATCGTTGATATCAATGCAAAATCGGAAGGTGTTATTTCATTAAACGAATTCCGTTACAACCCAGGATTAAAAGTGGGTGACAAAGTAGAAGTTTTAATCGATGTTCGTGAAGACAGAACCGGTCAATTGGTTTTATCGCACAGAAAAGCTAGAACTATCAAGGCTTGGGACAGAGTTATTGCTGCTAATGAGTCAGGCGAAATCGTAAACGGTTTTGTGAAATGTAGAACAAAAGGAGGTATGATTGTTGATGTTTTCGGAATTGAAGCATTCTTACCGGGATCACAAATTGATGTGAAACCAATCCGTGACTACGATCAATATGTAAACAAAATGATGGAGTTTAAAGTGGTAAAAATTAATCACGAATTCAAAAACGTGGTAGTTTCTCACAAAGCTCTTATCGAAGCTGATATCGAAGTTCAGAAAAAAGAAATCATTGGTCAATTAGAAAAAGGACAAGTATTAGAAGGTGTTGTTAAAAACATTACTTCTTATGGTGTGTTTATTGATTTAGGTGGTGTTGATGGATTAATCCACATTACTGACCTTTCTTGGTCAAGAATCAATCACCCAAGCGAAGTGCTTGAATTAGATCAAAAATTAAACGTTGTAATTCTTGATTTTGATGATGAGAAAACAAGAATCCAATTAGGTTTAAAACAATTAAACGCTCACCCTTGGGATGCATTGAATGCAGACTTGAAAGTAGGTGACAAAGTGAAAGGTAAAGTAGTAGTTATCGCTGATTACGGTGCTTTCATTGAAGTTGCTGAAGGTGTTGAAGGTTTAATCCACGTTTCAGAAATGTCTTGGTCAACGCATTTACGTTCGGCTCAAGATTTTATGAAAATTGGTGATGAAGTAGAAGCTGTTGTATTAACATTAGACAGAGACGAAAGAAAAATGTCGTTAGGTATCAAACAAATGTCGCAAGATCCTTGGACTGATATCACTTCTAAATATCCTGTTGGTTCTAAACATAACGGTATCGTTAGAAACTTTACAAACTTTGGTATTTTCGTAGAATTAGAAGAAGGTATCGATGGTTTAATTTATATTTCAGATTTATCTTGGACTAAAAAAATCAAACATCCATCAGAATTCATCAATGTTGGTGAGACGTTAGATGTTGTTGTTTTAGAATTGGATGTTGACGGACGTAAATTATCTTTAGGTCACAAACAAACTACTGCAAACCCTTGGGATAAGCACGAAGATGCTTTTGCTGTAGGAACTGTTCATAACGGAACTATCGCTGAAATTGTTGACAAAGGTGCAACAGTTGATTTTGGTGATGATGTTGTTGCTTTCGTACCAACTCGTCATTTAGAAAAAGAAGATGGTAAAAAATTGAAAAAAGGTGATGCTGCTGACTTCAAAGTAATTGAATTCAATAAAGAATTTAAGAGAGTTGTTGCTTCGCACACATCCATCTTTAGAGAAGAAGAAGAGAAAAACGTGAAAGCTGCTTCAGAATCTGTTGCTGCGAATAACAACACGAACGCTCCTGCTCAAACTCTTGGAGAAAACAACCAAATTTTAGCTGACCTTAAAGCTAAAATGGAAAAAGGAGAGAAATAATATTTCTTAACTAAATATTTTAAAATCCTCTTGTGAAAGCAAGGGGATTTTTTTTTGCAATTATTTTAAACGATAAACAGTAACCAAACTAATGTTAAATCGAAAGTAATTGAAAACCAAAATTTCTTTATCAGCGTAACTTACTTTATAACTTAAAAAAGCTATTATGAAAACACAAAGAAATTTAGCAACTTTAGTAGTTGCGTTTGCAATGATGATTGGAACATCAACTTTTGCACAAACCAAAGAAAAAACGGTTCAAGTGGGTGGAGCTCCAATGTATCCGAGTAAAAACATTGTTGAAAATGCAGTGAATTCTAAAGATCATACCACATTGGTTGCAGCTGTTAAGGCAGCAGGTTTAGTTGAAACTTTACAAGGAAAAGGACCATTTACTGTTTTTGCACCAACCAATTCGGCATTTGATAAATTGCCAAAAGGAACAGTTGAAACCTTACTTAAACCGGAAAATTTAAAAACCTTACAAACAATTTTGACGTATCACGTTTTACAAGGAAAGTTTAGTGCAAAAGATATTATGTTGGCAATAAAAGACGGAAATGGAAAAGCAGAGTTTAAAACCGTGAGTGGTGGAAAATTATATGCTTCAATGAGTGGAAAAGATGTTATTTTGATGGATGAAAATGGAGGGAAATCGAAAGTTACAATTGCAGATGTAAATCAATCTAATGGCGTGATTCACGTTATTGATGCAGTTGTAACACCAAAATCATAAAAGCATGTTGATTTGATTTTTGTTTTAAATGGAAAAGACCACAATTTTTATAGTTGTGGTCTTTTTTTATTATCTCAAAACAGCTCCTAGCTCTTTTTCAAAATTTTGCTGAAGCTTGTTCATTATTTTATCAATTTGATCATCCGTCAGTGTTTTGGTTGTGTCTTGAATAACAAAACTCAATGCATACGATTTCTTTCCTTCCGGAAGATTTTTTCCTTCATACACATCAAAAAGGTTAATGTCTTTCAACAAAACTTTCTCCGTTTGACGAGCAATTGAATATAGTTTGTCAAACGTAACATTTTGATCTAATAGCAGCGACAAATCTCTGCGAACTTCAGGATATTTCGGAATATCTTGAAATTTAATTTTATTTGAAATCATTTTCAAAATCAAATTCCAATTAAAATCGGCATAAAAAACTTCTTGTTTGATGTCGAAATATTTCAAAATAGATTTCTTCACTGTACCAAATTCAACCAAAATGTCATTTCCGATGGCAATGGCTATTCCTTCGTTAAATACATCATTTGAAACCGGGACAGTTTGTGTTTTCCCAAAAGAAAGTCGAGTCAAAATGGATTGAACATATCCTTTAAATAAAAAGAAATCACTTGATTTTTGTGGAGTTGTCCAAATTTCAGCTTGACGATTACCAGTTACAAATAAAGAAAGATGTTTGCTTTCTTCATAACCGGAAGGCATTTTATGATAACTCTTACCAAATTCGAACAATTTTAAATCAGCATTTCTTCGGTTAATATTATATGAAACAGCTTCTAAACCTGAAAATAATAATGATTGACGCATCGCCGATAAATCATTGCTCAACGGATTTAGCATCATCACATTAAATTCTTCATTCAAATCTTCTGATAATTTTGCATAATCAGGAGTGGTTAACGAATTCGCCATCATCTCATGAAAACCTACCGAATTTAATTGTGAAGCGATGATGTTTTGAACTTTATAATCTTCGGTTCTTCCTGAATTGGCAACGGTTGCATTCAATTTTTTTGAAAACTGAATATTATTGTAACCATACACACGAAGAATTTCTTCAATTACATCAATTTCACGTTGCACATCCACACGATACGCAGGAATTGTTAAGCCTAAACCGGCATCGGAAACGCTATTTACCTTAATATCTAAAGAAACCAAAATCTTCTTGATGATTTCTTTTGGAATTTCCTGACCGATAATTTTATTTACTTTATTGAAGTTCAATAAAACTGTGAAATCTTCAATTTTCTTTTGATAAATATCGATGATATCCGATGTAATTTCACCACCGGCAATTTCTTTGATTAAGATAGCAGCTCTTTTCAAAGCGTATTCTGTAATTGTTGGATCGATTCCACGTTCAAATCGAAACGAAGCATCGGTGCTCAACGCATGTCTTTTAGCTGTTTTTCGAATAGAAACCGGATTAAAATAGGCACTTTCTAAAAATATGTTTGCCGTATTTTCGGTTACGCCTGAATTTTTCCCACCAAAAACACCTGCAATGCAAAGTGGACCTTTTTCATCACAAATCATTAAATCTTCTTCGTGTAAAATTCGTTCTACATCATCTAAGGTTTTGAATTTTGTTCCACTTTCAACCGTTTTTACGATAATTTTTCCGTTAATTTTGTTGGCATCAAAGGCATGAAGCGGTTGACCTAATTCGTGTAAAACATAATTAGTAGCATCTACAATATTGTTTTTTGGAGTTAAACCAATGGCTTTTAAACGATTTTGCAACCAATCCGGAGAAGGTTTCACCGTGATTCCTGAAATAGTAACACCGCAATAACGTGGGGCTAATTTGATATCTTTTACCTCTACATCAATTTTTAAAGTTCTTTTATCCACTCTAAAACTCGTTACTGAAGGCGTAATCAATTCAGGATGAACATTTTTTTGAACCAAACCTGCACGTAAATCTCGGGCTACACCCCAATGCGACATGGCATCGGCTCTGTTTGGTGTTAAACCGATTTCGAAAACTTCATCGTCTTCAATATTCATTACTTTAGAAAACAAAGTTCCTGCTTGTAATGAATCATCTAAAATCATAATTCCGTCATGATTTTCGCCAAGACCTAATTCATCTTCGGCACAAATCATTCCATGACTTTCTTGTCCGCGAATTTTTCCTTTTTTAATTTGAAATTCGTTTCCTTCTTTATCAAATAAATTCGTTCCAATAGTTGCTACAGGAACTTTTTGACCAACAGCAACATTGGGAGCACCACACACAATTTGAATTGGATTCCCATCACCTAAATCAACAGTAGTTACTTTTAAACGGTCAGCATCAGGATGTTGCACGCAGGTTTTTACTTCGCCAACCACGATTCCTTCTAAACCACCTTTTACAGATTGATATTTTTCTACAACTTCTACTTCTAAACCTAAATCGGTTAGCAACGCAGCTGTTTCTTCGGAAGAGGAATCTAATTTAATAAATTGTTTGAGCCAATTGTATGAGATACGCATTTTCTATGAGCTTTTAAAGGTGGCAAAGATAATCAATGAATTACTTTTTGCATAATTTTAAATAAAAAAGGTCACTTATTTTAGCGACCTTTTGAAAACTTTTTCTAATTATGATGCTTAGTTGATGCAATACAGAAAATAGGATAATTTTTCGCTTCCGGGAAGAATTTGTGAAACACAATTTGCAGATTTAATTTCATCAGAATCGATAGCTGTAAATTTAAAATGTGTTGACACGTAAATGCAACCATTTTTATCAAATTTCAAATCTTTTTTCTCTATTGTAAAGATATTTTCCGATTGTTGTGGTCCTGATTTGAAACTGTATGAAGGAAGTACTTCAATTTTATCATTACTTTTTGGAATTTTAGAAAAAGTTCCAAAATATAAATCAGCTTCCGAAATAGAAATGTTAGTATTTGATTTACAAATCATATAAATCGTGGTTTCATCGTGATATATAGACAATTCACCAATCGATTTAGATTGATCATCAACGATTTCATAATTCACTTCAGATTTTAAAGCAGTATCTTTTTTGGAAGAAAGTAGTGCAAGGTTCGTTTGTTCTTCGTTAAACGAATCGTCTTTACTACAATTAAGCGTCAGAAATGCAGTAAAAATTACTAGTGTAATTTTTTTCATGTTGGTTAAGTTTTTTGTGTTAGACTTGGGATCTAGTCAACTAATTGCCGGGCAAGCTTTTAGTTGATGGTGCTAAGCTAAGTGCAAGAGTTGTGATACAAAAATAAAATCGTTCAAAAACACACTTTTCTCGTTAAGTAACTCAAAATTAGTTTAATTATTATGATCTAAAGGATTTCTTCTACGTGTTTTTTGATATTGGATGCGATTTTTTCTATAGGAAGATCGTTCGCATCAAAACCAAATGGATCTTCAATTTCTTCGGCAATTAATTCTAAACTTGCTAATACATAAAATATAAAAATAACTACCGGAATGGAATAATACCCTAAGCTGAAAACATAACCAAACGGTAAAGTCATGACATAGAAAAAGATAAATTTTTTGATAAAAGCACTGTAGGAATAGGGGATAGGAGTGTTTTTGATACGTTCACAAGCTCCACAAATTTCTGTAAACGACTGAACTTCGCTGTTTAATATAATAAGTTGATCACCGGAAATTTTTTTCTGTTCATACAAATCATTTACTTTTTGAAATAGCATTTTTGCCACTTGATTGGGTTTATGTTTGTGATGATCAATTTCTAAATCAACATTTCCATAGAGTTGTTTGCTGGTTTCTTCGTCTGTTAAGTGTTTACTCAAAATGGATGCATAACCCGGAATCAATTTTCTAAAAAATTCACGATCACTTTCTTCTTTTAAAATTACTCGAAGTTTAATGGCTAAATTTCGACTGTTATTCACAAGTCCGCCCCAAAGTTTTCTACCTTCCCACCAGCGATCATACGCTGTATTTGTTCTGAAAACCAACAATAATGAAATCACAAATCCCAACATATTGTGCATGATGGTGATGTTGCTCAAATGACTTTTTTCAGACATTTTCCAATATTCTAATTCCAAATAACCAACACTAAAAGTATATAGTCCGATAAAAATCATCATCGGAATCAATTGTCGAAATGTATCAGATTTATGAAATTTGAAAATAAAAGTAATCCAGTCTTTCGGGTTGTATTGAACCATTTGTTTCGGTAATGAGTTAAGAGTTAAGAGTAACGGGTGATTGGTTTGAAAGTGTAAATGTAGAGAAGAAATTTTAATTTTTGATTGAGGAGAATAAATTTTCAATTTTAAGCTCCCAACTCCCAACTGTAAACTAACTAATATAATTCCAAATATTCTTCTTCTTACTCATTTCCATAAAAACCATTCGCAACGTTTGGTGTTCCGGTAAGGTCATTGAAGCATCTTTTTTCAATAATTTGATGGCTTCGTGGCGAGCAATTTGTAAAATATCTCGGTCGCGAACTAAATCAGCGATTTGTAAATTCAACACGCCACTTTGTTGCGTTCCCATAATATCGCCGGGTCCGCGAAGTTTTAAATCTACTTCGGCAATTTCAAATCCGTCGTTAGTGCGACACATCGTTTCTAAACGGATTTTGGAATCATCACTCAGTTTGTGACTCGTCATTAAAACGCAATAACTTTGTTCAGCACCACGTCCCACACGACCTCGTAACTGGTGCAACTGAGATAAGCCAAATCGTTCAGCACTTTCAATGACCATTACGCTCGCATTGGGAACATTTACACCGACTTCAATAACTGTTGTGGCGACCATAATATTGGTTTTTCCGGCAGCAAAACGTCGCATTTCTTCTTCTTTGTCTGCCGCTTTCATTTGTCCGTGAACGATGGAAACGCTGTACTGTGGCAATGGAAAATCCCTTGAAATACTTTCATAACCATCCATCAAATCTTTGTAATCTAATTTTTCACTTTCATTAATCAACGGATAAACAATATAAATTTGGCGACCTTTTGCAATTTCATCTTTCAAAAATTTCCACACTTTCAATCGGTTCGAATCATAACGATGCACGGTTTGAATGGGTTTTCGTCCCGGAGGTAGCTCATCAATCACAGAAATATCCAAATCGCCATACAAACTCATCGCTAATGTTCTCGGAATTGGAGTTGCTGTCATCACCAAAACATGTGGCGGAATATCATTTTTCTTCCATAATTTCGAGCGTTGTTCCACTCCAAAACGATGTTGCTCATCAATAATCGCTAAACCTAAATTTTGAAATTGAACTTTATCTTCCAGCAAAGCATGTGTTCCAATAATAATGTGTAATTCACCATTTTCTAACGCATCATGAATAATTTTTCGTTCTGAAGTTTTAGTTGAACCGGTGAGTAATTTTATATTGATATTCAAGTTTTTAGCTAACTCCGTTAAACCATTAAAATGTTGTGTAGCCAAGATTTCCGTGGGAGCCATCAAACAACTCTGAAAACCATTGTCTAACGCCATGAGCATACACATTAAAGCCACAATCGTTTTTCCCGAACCTACATCACCTTGCAATAATCGGTTCATTTGAGCATTGCTTCCTAAGTCATTTCGAATTTCTTTCAGCACACGTTTTTGAGCATTCGTCAATTCAAAAGGCAAATGATTTTGATAAAAAATATTAAAATAATCACCCACTTTTCCAAACGGATGACCTTTGATTTTATGTTTTCGAATGAGGTTTTTGGTGATTAATTGTAATTGAATAAAAAACAATTCTTCAAACTTCAAACGAAATTGAGCTTTTGCCAACAATTCCTGACTTTTTGGAAAATGAATATTAAACAACGCTGCATTCTTCGGAATCAACTTTAATTCATCCAACAAATAGGAGGGAAGGGTTTCTGTAAAACGAGCTTGTGTTTCCACAAACAATTGCTGCATCATCTTGTTAATAGTGCGATTGGAAATGCCTCTTTGCGTCAATTTTTCAGTAGAAGGATAAACAGGTTGCATCGCCGAACGCAGACTTTGTTTGTGCTCTTCCAACAATTCTAATTCCGGATGAGCCATATTGAATATGTTGGAAAAGGAAGCTACTTTACCAAAAGCGACATAGACGGAATTGAGTTTTAAACTTTCACGAATCCATTTCTGACCTTGAAACCAGACCAATTCCATTTCCCCTGTGTCATCTACAAACGTGGCAACTAATCGACCTCGTCCTTTTTTTTGTTCAATTGTTTTGATGTGAATGATTTTTCCAACGATTTGAACTTCAGTATTTCCTGCTTGTAATTCATTGATTTTGTAATAACGCGTTCGGTCGATATACCGATTGGGAAACAACGTCAACAAATCACCATACCGATGAATGCTGAGTTCTTTCCGTAGCATTTCACCGCGAGAAGGACCAACACCTTTTAGGTATTCGATTGGAGTTTGCAGAATATCATTCATTTCAAAGCGAAGATAGTTTTTTGTGGTGGAATTTGAAAGATGAAATAGTTTCAATTATCAATACTTGAAATTTGTAGTTTTAATTCTACTGAAAAACGAGAGAATTGTTGATAATTTCACATAAAAATCATATGAAATGTTAAAATATCTTCTTAATTTTATATTTCAATAATTTTTAAAACAATTAACATGGGATCATTTGTAATTAGTAAAAGAAAAAATGGAGAATTTCAATTTGTATTAAAAGCCGGAAATGGTCAAGTAATTTTGGCGAGTGAAGGATATACAACAAAAGCTGCATGTGAAAACGGAATTGAATCGGTTAGAAAAAACTCTCAAGACGATAAACGTTTTGATCGTTTAGAATCAAAAAATGGAAAACCATATTTTAACTTAAAAGCAACAAACGGACAAATCATTGGCAACAGCGAAATGTATGAATCAGTTGCAGCTCGTGAAAACGGAATTGCTTCTGTGACAAAAAATGCTCCTGATGCTGATGTAAAAGAAGATTTAGAATAACCACCGTACATACTATAGCAACCAAGCCTTGAGAAATCTCAGGGCTTCTTTATTTTAAGCTTTGATAGAGTGAAAATATTCCAATAATTAGAATCAGAAATAGTGAAATTCGTTTGAAATAATCTTGTGAAATATATTTTAAAATTTTTTGACCAATCCAACTACCAACAAATCCGATGATGAATAGAAACGGAATATATATCAATATGTCTTTAGTAATATATCCGTTGCTGTAATAAACAAAAGTTCGTGATAAATCAATCATCATATCAATTGCTGCCGATGTTGCTACAAAAACGCTTTTTTCTAAATTAAAAGCAGCCATTGTTAATCCTCGAATAGCTCCACCGGTTCCAATTAAACCGGCTGAAAATCCTGAAAGAGCACCTCCCAGAACAGTTTGTTTGAATTTTGCCGGGATGACAAGTTTGTCTTTAATCAAAAACAATAAACTAAGAGCGATTAGAAAAATACCTAATGCAATTTCTAAAATTTGACTTTCAAAAAATTTACTTAAAAAGCCTCCAATAATCACGAAAATTACAGACGGAATTCCAATTTGAAGTATTAATTTTTTGTTTAATCCTTTTCTAAACAAATATATTTTTGATAAGTTACTCGACAAATGGAAAATCGCTGTGATTCCTAAAACGGTATGAAAATCAAAGAAAATGTTTGCAAAAGGCACAAAAAATACGGAAGAGCCAAAACCGCCAATGGTTCCGATGATTTCTGCAATTAGTGTAAGCAATAAAAACCAAAGGGTTTTGTCAATTTCCATGATGCTGAATATCTACTTAAAGGTACAAAAAAAACGCAAAATTGCTTTTGCGTTTTTTAGTTATTTTGATAAAAAACTATTTTCCGTCTTTATCCACTTTTGGTCTTTCATCGGCATTGGCTAATTCCCAAGCTACTGCAAAAGCCAATTTAGTTCTTTTGGCTAGCAATGGATAATCAATTTTATCAGGTGTATCAGTTGCTTTGTGATAATCATCATGAACTCCGTTGAAATAAAAAATAGCAGGAATTCCTTTTTTGGCAAAATTATAATGGTCTGAACGGTAATAAAAACGATTTGGATCATTCAAATCATTGTATTTATAATCCAATTCCATTCCAATATACTTTGTGTTTGCTTCCTCTGAAATACGATGTAAATCGGTACTCAAACGATCAGAACCAATTACATATACATAATTATCGTTGTCTTCTTTTTCATAACCACGTCTTCCAATCATATCAATATTAATATTGGCAATAGTATTTGCAATTGGAAATAATGGATTTTCTGCATAAAAACGAGAACCATGTAAACCATGCTCTTCACCAGTTACATGTAAAAATAAAATAGAACGTTTTGGTCCATTACCTTCTTTTTTAGCTTTTTGAAAAGCGGCAGCAATCTCTAAAAGAGCCACAGTGCCTGAACCATCATCATCGGCACCATTATAGACCTCCCCGTTTTTCATTCCAACATGATCATAATGAGCCGAAATAACTAAAATTTCATCCGGTTTTTCAGAACCTTCAACAAATGCCCAAATATTTTCTGAATCACCTAATTTTGGACTAAATTGTTTTTTGAAAAATTCAGACGGAATTGGTTGATAAAATGTGGTAGCCCCTTTTGGAAAAGAAATTCCCATCGCTTTGTATTGATTAATCAAGTATTCGCCGGCTTTTTTCTGTCCGGGTGTTCCGGTATCTCGACCTTCCATTTCATCAGAAGCTACAATATAAAGGTGTTTGCTTAAATTTTCGGCTTTAATTTCGGTTAAATACTTTTCAGGTGAAGTTGCTTTAGCACTATTTTTATTAGAGGAACATCCCACTAACAAAAATCCCAAAACAAAAGAATTTAGAACTATTTTTTTCATTTTTTAATCATATTAGATTGACAAATATAGTAAAGTAGGTTTAAAATATTTCTTTCAAGAAAGATAAAAAGTGAACAAATGAACGTTTGTCCGCCAATTCATTATAAGCCGCACCTTTAGAATTATCGTTTCCCGCTTTTTTATTTGTAAAAGAATGCACAGCACCGGAATAATAAATCATTTGCCAATCAGCTTTAGCATTTCTCATTTCTTTTTGAAAAGCAAGGATTTCTTTTTCAGATACAAACGGATCATCTGCACCATGAAGCACTAAAACTTTTGGTTTAATTTCAGAAATAATTCTGTCTTCCGCTTTGCCCAATCCACCATGAAAAGAAACAACTCCTTTTACGTTTAATCCGGCACGAGCGGCTTCTAAAGCACCGGTTCCGCCAAAACAATAACCTATTACTACTATTTTGTCTTTTTTGGCTCCTGATTTAATGAGTTGGTCGAGGGCTAATTGAATTCTTCGATGATAATCGGAAATATTGTTTTTATAAAAACCAGCTTGCTTTCCGGCTTCAGAACTATTCTTAGGATAATTTCCTTCTCCATAAATATCAGCAATAAAAGTATAATGACCTAAGTCTGCGAGTTGTTGGGCTACTTCTTTGGAATGGTCGTCAATTCCCATCCAAGCCGGTAAAATCAAAATTCCTGAATTGTCTGCATTTGCTTTTTTGGGTTTGGAAGAAAATCCGTTCAGGTTTTGATTACCGTCTTTATATGCAACTGATTGTATTTGAGCATTCATTGAAAAATGTGCAAATAACAGTAAGCCAAATAGTTGTTTCATAATTGATTTTTTATTTCAAATTTCGTTATTTAATTTTAAGAAAATGTAATAATTAGTGTAATTTTATGATTCAAAATTCAATTAATAATAATGAAAGAACTTTTAAAGACAACGTACGGTTTTATTTTTGAAGATAATTTAATAGATGAAATAGCAGAAGTTTCCTTACTTAGAGATTTTAGTGAAGGCGATGTTTTAATTGATTTTGGCGACTATATCAAAAAAATGCCATTACTCATTGAAGGAGCTATCAAAATTTTACGTGAAGATTTTGATGAAGGCGAATTGCTTCTATATTTTATAGAAAAAGGCGATACCTGTGCCATGACTATGGCTTGTTGCATGGGCGAAACCAAAAGTGAAATTCGTGCCGTTGCCGAAACTAACGGAAAAGTAATCATGATTCCGGTGCACAAAATGGAAGAATGGTTGGGCAAATATAAAAGTTGGCGAAATTATGTTTTTAACAGCTACAACAATCGTTTAAAAGAAATGCTAAATGCTATTGATAATTTGGCTTTTATGAACATGGATGAACGATTAATGAATTATTTAATCGACAAATCTAAAATTAATCAATCTAAAGAAATTCATACTACACATCAAGAAATTGCCTATGATTTGCACACTTCTCGAGTCGTAATTTCAAGGTTATTAAAAGCGTCAGAAAACGATGGAAGAATCAGACTTCATCGTGCTTCAATCGAATTATTGAAATAAACAATGTATCAAAAGTTACAAAGTAATCGATTTTTGACCTTTACTTTTGATGAAAATTATAATAATGGAATCAGCCCAAATTTTAGGATATTTTCTTGCAATTCTAGTCGGAATTTCACTGGGGTTAATCGGTAGCGGAGGTTCCATTTTAACCGTTCCAATATTAGTTTATATTATGGCTGTTGAACCTATTTTGGCCACAGCATATTCCTTATTTATTGTAGGTTCAACTGCTTTGGTCGGCGGAATAAAAAGTGCAATTCTTAAAAAAGTTGATTTTAAAACCGTTTTAATTTTCGGAATTCCTTCGATAGCAGCAGTTTACTTAACAAGAGCATTTCTGGTTCCAATAATTCCTGATGTAATTTTTACTGTTGGAATGTTTGAATTTACCAAACCTATCGCTTTAATGATTTTGTTTGCCATTGTTATGATGATGGCATCAGTTTCAATGATAAAACCATCAAAAGTAAAAATTGATGAAAATTTACCTTTAATATACAATTTTCCACTTATTTTAGTAGAAGGTATAGCGGTTGGAGTTTTAACAGGTTTAGTAGGAGCAGGGGGCGGATTTTTAATCATTCCTGCTTTAGTTTTATTTGCCAAAATGCCAATGAAATTAGCTGTTGGAACGTCACTTTTTATTATTGCCGCAAAATCACTTATAGGTTTTTTAGGCGATTTAAAAAGTGATCAGCCAATCGATTGGAGTTTGTTATCCTATTTTACAATCGCCTCCATAATTGGAATCTTCATCGGAATTTTTCTCTCCAAAAAAATAGAAGGAAACAAATTGAAAACCGGTTTTGGCTGGTTTGTTCTTTTCATGGGAATTTATATCCTAGTTAAAGAATTAGTATTATAATTGTAGTATGATTTTTAAAACCGCATTTTCAGGAATTCTTTTTACTATTTTAATAGCGGCTTTTGCATTGACAATAAGTACTGTTTTTCCTTTTTTAAACAGCATTTTAATTGGATTGTTGTTAGGAATTGTAATTGGAAATTTCTTTAAACTACCATCAAAATTATCTCCCGGGATAAGTCTTACAGGTTCGAATGTCTTAGAATTTTCGATACTTTTTTTAGCCTTTGGTATCAATTATTCTTACATGGGAAAAATTGGTTGGCAAAGCTTTTTGTTGGTTGCAGTCGTTGTTTTTGCAGTACTAATTTTTAGTGTTTTTCTTTCCAAAAAAATGAATTGTCCTAGCACAGTTGGTTGGATGGTTGGTTTTGGAACCGCCATTTGTGGTTCCAGTGCCATTGCCGCTTTAGCTCCAAGTTTAAATAAAAATAAAGAAGATGTTGGCGTTGCTATGGCAGTAGTTAACTTATTTGGTACGTTAGGAATGCTTTTCTTACCATTAATTCTAACACTTTTTTCTTTTTCAACCACAGAAATAAGTTTGCTTTTAGGAGGAACACTACATTCTGTTGGAAATGTAGCCGGAGCAGCTTTTGCCATTTCACCTGATGTTGGAGATCAAGCCTTAACCATAAAATTAGCTCGGGTTGCATTACTTTCTCCCGGTTTAATCTTTTTTTCCTTCTTAACCCAAGACAACAAAGGCAAAAATTGGAAAAGCTATTTTCAGCTACCTTGGTATTTATGGGGTTTTATTTTAATAACTGTTTTTGTTTCATTATTTAAAATTCCACAAAGTTTTATTGATTTTTCTTCAGAAATTGGTAAAGTATTATTAACTGTCGCAATGACAGCAATTGGATTGAAAGTAAGTTTTTCAGCCCTAATTCAATCCGGAAAGAAAGGATTATTCTACGGTTTTCTGATTTTTTTATTTCAAATTATATTGATTCTTCTTGGGATATTCTTTGTAATTAACTGATAAATATCATTTTGTGTTTTTTTATTGGAGACTATTTTTATCAAAATTTTTAATACAATGAAAATAGAACAAATTTATACAGGCTGTATTGCACATGCTGCTTATTATGTGGAAAATAAAGGTGAAGCAGCTATTTTTGATCCACTTCGTGAAGTTCAACCCTATATTGATCGAGCAAAAAAAGACAATGCTAAAATTAAGTATGTTTTTGAAACGCATTTTCATGCCGATTTTGTTTCCGGACATTTAGATTTGGCTCAAAAAGAAGGAGCAAAAATTGTTTACGGACCAACTGCAAAACCAGGTTTTGATGCTTTGGTAGCAGAAGATAATCAATTGTTTAAAGTTGGTGATTATACTATTAGAGTTCTTCACACGCCCGGACATACACTAGAAAGCACAACCTATTTATTAATTGATGAAAACGGGAAAGAACATGGAATAATTTCCGGTGATACTCTTTTTATTGGCGATGTGGGCAGACCCGATTTGGCTCAACATGTGATTGCAGATTTAACGCAAGATAAATTGGCTCGAATGCTTTTTCATTCGCTTCGAAACAAAATCATGCCTCTTTCCGATGATTTAATCGTTTATCCTAATCATGGAGCCGGCTCTGCTTGCGGAAAAATGATGAGCAAAGAAACGACTGATACCTTAGGAAATCAGAAAAAAACTAACTATGCTCTTCGACCTGATATGACAGAAGACGAATTTGTGAACGAGTTATTAAATGGTTTAACAACTCCGCCAGTCTATTTTCCTAAAAATGTATTGATGAATATTCAAGGGTATGAAAGTTTAGATACTATAATGCACAGAGGAAAAATTGCTCTGTCATTAGACGATTTTGAAAAACTTTCAGCAAATAAAGATATTCTCTTGCTTGACACTCGTAGAGCTGAAGATTTTGCAAAAGGATTCATTCCAAATAGCCTAAACATCGGATTGGAAAGTAATTTTGCCATGTGGGTGGGAGAATTAATCGATAATATCAAACAAAAAATTCTTCTCATAACTTATCCCGGCAAGGTAGAAGAAAGCATCATTCGCCTTTCAAGAGTTGGATATGATTATGCCATCGGATATTTAGAGGGTGGTTTTGATGCTTGGTTAAATGCAAATAAAAAAATAGAGTTAATAAATAGAATTACTGCTCAAGAATTATCGCACGAAATTCAAAATAATAATAAACTTTTAATAGACGTTAGAAAGAAAAGTGAGTTCAATGCAGAACATGTAATTGATGCAATCAATATTCCGTTAAATGAAATTTCTAAACGTCTAAATGAATTTCCAAAAGATAAACCATTCGTTTTAAATTGTGCCGGAGGATATAGAAGTATAATAGCCGCTTCTATTTTAAAGCAAAATGGTTTTTCAAATTTTTCAGATGTTGTCGGAGGTTTTTCAGAAATCAAGATAACGTCAATACCAACAACAGAATTCGTTTGCCCATCCACCTTATTATAAAACAATCATAAATTTTTGTCAAAGCCTGAACTGATTGATTTAGGCTTTTTTTATTTCTTATCTTTGTAACTATTGTTACAACTTTTTTGGTTGTTGAAGTATAATTTTACACAAAATTAAAGAGTATGAAAATAGAACAAATATATACTGGGTGTTTAGCTCAAGGAGCCTATTTTATTGAAAGCAAAGGTGAAATCGCTATTATTGATCCATTGAGAGAAGTGCAACCTTATATTGACAAGGCAGAAAAAGTAAACGGGAAAATCAAATATATTTTTGAAACTCATTTTCATGCCGATTTTGTCAGCGGTCATGTTACTTTAGCCGAAAAAACAGGAGCACCAATTGTTTATGGGCCTAATGCTAGTCCGAGTTTTAAAGCTCATATTGCTAAAGATGGCGAAGTATTTCAGTTAGGCGAAATCACCATTACTGCCTTGCACACGCCCGGTCATACAATGGAAAGTACAACCTATTTATTAAAAGATAAAAACGGAAAAGATCATGCTATTTTTAGCGGTGATACTTTGTTTTTAGGCGATGTAGGTCGTCCCGACTTAGCTCAAAAAGCCGCCGATATGACACAAGAACAATTAGCAGGATTGTTATTTGATAGTCTTCGCACCAAAATCATGACATTAGCTGATGATGTCATTGTTTATCCTGCACACGGAGCCGGTTCTGCCTGTGGAAAAAATTTAAGCAAAGAAACTGTTGGAAGTATCGGCGATCAAAAAGCAACCAATTATGCTTTGCGAGCAGATATGACAAAAGAAGAATTTGTGAAAGAAGTAACCGATGGTTTATTACCACCACCGGCTTATTTCCCAATGAACGTTAAACTAAACAAAGAAGGCTACGAAAATGTAGAAAATATCATCAAAGAAGCTCAAGCATTTGAACCAAATGTGTTTGAAACCGTTGCAAATGATACGGATGCACTAATTTTAGATGTTCGTCACCAAGACGATTTTGCCAAAGGACATATTCCAAAATCGATATTTATCGGTATCGACGGACAATTTGCTCCATGGGTTGGTGCGTTAATTTTAGATTACAAGCAACCTATTTTGTTGGTAACTCCCGAAGGTCGAGAAGAAGAAACAATCACCCGTTTAGCCCGCGTTGGCTACGATAATACTGTAGGCTTTTTAAAAGGTGGTTTTGAATCTTGGAAAAAAGCCGGTATGGAATACGACACCGTAACTTCTGTTGATGCTGCTGTTTTAGAAGAAAAAATTAAAGAAAATGTTCCCGTTTTCGATGTAAGAAAACCAGGCGAATATGCCTCTGAACACATTGTCGATGTGCCATCAACTCCGCTGGATTTCCTAAACGAACATCTAAGTGAATTTCCAAAAGAAAAAGATTTCTATTTGCATTGTGCCGGCGGATACCGCAGTATGATTGCTGCATCTATTCTAAAAGCGAGAGGTTATCACAATGTTATTGATGTAAAAGGTGGTTACGCTGCTATAAAACAAACCGAAATTAAAAGAACGGCCTACGTTTGTCCAAGTACTTTATAATTTAAAAAAATGATCAGTATGAAAAAAATAATTTTGATCTTTCTATTCGCATTTGTTACATTTTCTTGTCAGTCCCAAAAAGATTCTAAAATTAAAGTTGTTCAAAAATCTGAATTTCAAACAGTTATTACTAAAGAAAATGTTCAACTCATTGATGTTAGAACGCCACAAGAATACGCTGATGGATTCATCAAAGGAGCAAAAAATATTGATGTAAATGATGCTAATTTTGAAACCGAAATCCAAAAGTTAGACAAAACCCAACCTGTTTACATCTATTGCAGAAGCGGTGCTAGAAGCCAAACAGCTGCCAAGAAAATGGTAGAATTAGGTTTTACTCAAATAGTCGATTTGCAAGGTGGTTACATGAACTGGAATTAATAATATTATCATGTCAAGTTTTATAGATATAATCAATTCTCCCAAACCCGTGTTGGTTGATTTTTTTGCCACTTGGTGCGGACCGTGTCAAATGTTAGCTCCAATTTTAAAGGAAGTGAAAGATGAACTGGGAGAAAATATTTCAATTATCAAAATAGATGTTGATAAAAATCAGCCATTAGCAGCTCAATACCAAGTGCGAGGTGTGCCAACTATGATGCTTTTTCAAAATGGCAAACAACTTTGGCGACAATCGGGAGTTCTTTCTAAACAAGAAATTATCAAAATAATTCAAAATAATAGTTAAGATTGATTTTTTTCTAAAGAATAAGTCTAAATCTTAAAATTGCATTAAAAAATGTTGGCTTTTGTCAAAGTATCACAATAAATTATATATTTGTAATAATAAATCGTTAATTCTTAAAATCGTATATCATGAAAAAATTAGTTTCATTATTAGTTGTAGCCGCGTTTTTTGTAACTGCAGATGCTATGGCAACAGATCCAAAAAACAAAGAAAAGAAAAAAGACAAAGCTAAAACTGAAAAAGCTGCTTGCTCTAAAGAAGAGAAAAAAGATTGTGCAACTGGCGAGAAAAAAGCTTGTTGTGCTTCTAAAAAAGCAGAATCTAAATCATAATTAACATTTAATGTTAGTACTTAAAGTGTCAAAGAAATTTGACACTTTTTTTATACAAAAATACCTATCTTTCGAAAAAAAAACGTTCTATGAAATTGCTTACGATTTTTTGCTTGCTTTTTGGCTTTTCGTTGACTTCAATTAGTCAAACACTCGAAGAGCCAATGGTGCAAACAGATATTATTTCCAAATCCTATTCACAACAATGGGAACTCGACTCCATTCACAAAAAAGGTACATTTCGATTAGTTTCTTATAAACCAATCTATATTTCAGCCGGACGATGGTCAAGCGACCCAAATGAAAAACCTTACAGTGAAAATCCTGAATATTCTGCCACAGAAACACAAGATTTTAACCGCTACGAAGCAAAATTTCAACTGAGTTTCAAAACCAAATTACTTCAAGGTTTGTTTTGGGGAAAAGCAGATATTTGGCTAGCGTATACACAAAAAGCGTATTGGCAAATTTATAACAAAGATTTGTCAAGAGCATTCCGAGAACTCAATTATGAACCGGAATTGATATTTGTCTATCCATTAAAAATCAAAGCGTTTGGCGGACATTTTCGTTCAACAGGTGTTTCAATTAACCACGAATCAAACGGTCGTGATTTTCCGCTGTCAAGAAGTTGGAACAGAATAATTTTTCATTTAGGTTATGAAAACAATAACTGGATTGTCTCTTTAAATCCATGGATTCGTTCCTCAGACACAGATGATGAAAACCCAACCATCACAAAATTCGTTGGAAATGGTGAAATTACTGCGGCTTATTCCTATAACCGTCATGAATTTTACACCATTGTCAGACATCCATTCGACCGAATCAAGGGCGGAAGCATACAATTAAACTACGTTTTCCCAATGAAAGGACATTTACGTGGACACTTTCAATTTTTCCACGGATACGGCGAAACGTTAGTCGATTACAATCACAGCCAAACCACACTCGGAATCGGAATCTCATTCGCCAATTGGTAAAATTAAAATTAATTTAAAAACTACTTTTATGAATTTATCACACATCGAACACATCGGTATAGCCGTAAAAAGTCTAAAAGAAGCAATCCCTTTTTACGAAAACATGCTTGGACTCAAATGCTACAACATCGAAGAAGTAAAAGAACAAAAAGTCAAAACTGCTTTTTTCATGATTGGTCAATCCAAAATAGAACTGTTAGAATCTACCGATCCCGACGGACCAATCGGAAAATTTATAGAAAAAAGAGGCGAAGGAATTCACCACTTAGCCATCGCAGTAAAAAACATCGAAGAAAATCTAAACGAATTAGATCAAAAAGGCGTTCAATTAATCGACAAAACACCCAGAAAAGGAGCAGAGGGATTAGACATTGCTTTTCTTCATCCAAAAGCTACACATGGCGTTTTGTTAGAACTTTGCGAGAATAAAAATGTATAATCAATTGATTTTTGGTAAAACCAACTTAAATTCACTCAAATAACTGTCTAATAATTCACCTTCTTTAAAAACTTTTTTAAACAGAATTTCTTCCGTACCAAAATGAAAATGAACTTCTACAAAAAAAGTATTTAAACTGTAGAGTTTTTTAATTACAGGTTTTCCATTGCGTTCAGCAACAACAACTCCTTTATCAAAAAGAATTTCATATTGTTGTTTTTCCGCTAAGGCCAAAAATTTAATAAGTTTCAAACTGGTTTTATTTTCCGACGAAGATACCAAAAAACTTTTTTTAAAGAAATTTTTTTCAAAAGTTCAAAAAACAATTTTTTATATTTGATAAAAAAACAAATATGCTCTTTCCAATAGGCGACGACCAAGTCAAAGGCGGACAATTTCCTATCTTTAGTTATGTTTTCATTGCGATAAACATTGCCGTGTTCTTTTTTCTGCAGATTCCAAGCGAAGTTTTCACCTATTCCTACAGCACAGTTCCCTACGAAATAACAAAAGGAGTCGATTTGGTCGGCAACATCCAAGGCGTTCCGCATTATCCGGGACCAATACCTATATATAGTACACTTTTTACATCCATGTTCATGCACGGCGGATGGATGCACCTCATAGGAAACATGCTTTTTCTCTGGATTTTTGCAGACAACATCGAATCCACCGTCGGAAGAAAACGATTTCTAGTATTCTATTTACTAGCCGGATTAACCGCCGCTTTAGCACACGTTCTTTCTGCACCAAATTCAATCATCCCAAGTTTAGGTGCAAGTGGAGCCATAGCAGGTTGCCTCGGATGCTATTTGGTTATGTTTCCAAAATCCAAAATTAAAATGCTTTTTATCATCAAAATCTTTAGCGTTCCCGCCTTTCTTTTCCTTTTGTTTTGGATAGCACAACAATTTTTTAATGTCTATGTCGCTTCACAAAACCCAATTCAAGAAAGCGGTGTCGCTTGGTTTGCCCACATCGGCGGATTCCTTTTTGGCATCTTGAGCGGAATCTATTTCCGCTTCTATTACCCCAAAATGAAACACATCAACCAACAATACATTCCCGTAAACAGAAACGCCAACCGCTACAACAACCGCCAAATCACCAATCATTTTAAAAATTATTCAGACTAACTTAAGCTCCCATCTTCCATCTTCCATCTTCCATCTTCCATCTTCCATCTTTTCACAAGCTATTCCCGCTTTCCATTCCAAGCTTGTTTGTCTTGTTGTTTTTTTCTAAGGCAAAAAAGTAGCTCCCAAGGTCGCTCTTTTTCGCCAAGAAAAAATACAACAATACTTCACAAGGCTTTCCATTCCAATCAGGGCTAGGGGAGCAGTGCTCAGTTTGCAGTTTTCAGTTATCAGTCGCTCTGAAAGCTTTCGGAATCAGATACAGTTTTCACTCAATCTTGTCATTACGTAGGACACGAGCAATAGCGAACTGGCAAAGCAATCTCCGCTATTCACAGAGCAGGTAGCGAAGTTATAGACTCTTAGACCTGTTGCTATCAAAGAAGACTTTAGAGAGGGAGGGGAAATTTAATTTCTAATAAGATTAGAATTGTGAAATACGCTCCATAACAGAGAGCGAAGGCAAAAAGAGTGAAAGCAATTTCACCTTTTTTATTTTAATGAATTTTCAACTTTCTTTTACTCCTATCGATTACTTCTTTGGCCGTCCAAAATTCCTATCTTTGCGACATGATAAAAAATCCTCATTCAAACAATGTTCTCATCAATTTAGGCATTGAGCAACTCAATGAAATGCAGGAAGTAGCTTTGGAAGCTATTTCTACGAGTCCTAATATTTTATTGCTTTCGCCAACAGGTTCCGGAAAAACATTAGCTTTTTTGCTTCCGTTGGTGAGTTTACTCGAAGATGATTTGCGTCAAGTTCAATGTTTGATTATTGTTCCATCTCGCGAACTAGCACTTCAAATTGAACAAGTTTGGAAAAAAATGGCGACAGGTTTTAAAGTGAATGTTTGTTATGGTGGACATTCCATCGAAACAGAATTGAAAAATTTAAGTGAACCGCCGGCTATTTTAATTGGAACTCCAGGTAGAATTGCAGACCATATTGAACGTATAACGTTTAAAACAACAGCTATTTCAACGTTCATTTTAGACGAGTTTGATAAATCGCTTCAATTGGGTTTTCATGAAGAGATGAAATTTATCATTAGTAAACTTCCAAAAGTCAATAAGCGAATTTTGGTTTCAGCGACTTCCGGCATCGAAATCCCAAAATATACCGGTGTAAATCATCCCACGATTTTAGATTTTATTCCGGACAATGAAGAAAAGGCGAAGCTTGCTATTACATTAGTTAAATCAAAGGAAAAAGATAAATTACCAACTTTATTTCAGTTGATATGTTCGTTAAATTCTGAAGCGGCTTTGATTTTTTGCAATCATCGTGATGCGGCAGAACGTGTCAGTGAATTGTTGAATGAACGCGGCATTTATTCTACTTATTATCATGGTGGAATGGATCAAGATGAGCGTGAACGAGCTTTGATTCAATTTCGAAATGGAAGTGTAAATTATCTTATCACAACCGATTTGGCAGCCAGAGGTTTAGATATTCCGGAGATGAAGCATGTCATTCATTATCATTTGCCTGCAAAAGAAGACGAATTCATTCACAGAAATGGACGAACAGCTCGTATGTTGCATGCAGGAACGGCTTATATTCTTTTACACGAAAGTGAAAAAAAAGTGGAGTATTTGGATTATAATATGAACGTCTTTTCGATTTCTTCAGATGTAAAACTCCCAAAACCACCTAAATTTCAAACTATTTACATTAGTGGCGGAAAGAAAAATAAGCTAAACAAAATGGATATTGTTGGTTTCTTTTCTCAAGTCGGACAACTTCAAAAAGACGATATCGGCTTGTTGGAAGTAAAGGATTTTATTTCTTTTGCAGCTGTAAAATCATCCAAAGTAAAAGACTTATTACACCTTATCAAAGATAAAAAGATGAAAGGGAAGAAGTTTAAAATTGAAGTTGCGAGAAAAGTTATTAAACGAGAAGAGTAAAAAAACAACGCTTTAGCAAATCCGTTTAACCTGCCTGCTGGCAAGCAGATCCGTAATACATTAAAAAGGCGAAGCGTTTAAAAAACTACTTCAACACAATCGACTCCAAAATTTGTGTCCTTAAATCATTCCCTTTTTCAAACCCTTTCTCGTTGTTCACAAATTGAAGAGAATACGATATATTTTTATAAATAAAAGCATACGTATCCACTCTATTTTTTTTACCATTCATAGTTAAAGTATAAGAAAACTTAAATGCTTTGTTGTCCTGAATCATAACAACTTCTTCACTCAGCAGCGTTCCTTTGCTGGATTTTAGAGCACCGTCTTTCACGCCCTGAAAAAACTTCATCAAGCCGGCTTCATCACTATTGCTCATTTTATCCATTCCTTTATCGGAACTCATAAAAATCACAATTTCATTTTTATAGGTACCTTTTACATATTTTCCACCTGCAATTTCGCCTTCTTCAGTATCTTCCAACACTTGAATGGTTACGTTATCATCAAATTCGTAGTCAAATACTTCCTGACTAAAACTACTCAAACTAAACAATAGAATAAAAATGTAAATTACTTTTCTCATGATTTCCGATTAAAAGTTTTTTTTAAGGTTTAAATTTTTTAAAACGAAACAAATATAGCAATAAGTTAGAATGAAAAAATTTCATCTCAACCCAATTTCCTTGCTTTTTGTGTTTTCTGTGAGCAATTATCAGAAGCTAATCCCGCTTTTCATTCCAAGCTTGTTTGTCTTGTTGTTTTTTTGCCAAGAAAAAACACAACAATCCTTCACAAGGCTTTTCATTGCAATCGGGGCTAGGGCAGCAGTGATCAATTTGCAGTTTTCAGTTACAGTTTCCACCCAATCTTGTCATTCCGTAGGAATCTCCGCTATTCATAGAGCATGTAGCGAAGTCATAGAATGCAGAGCTTCGTGCTGTCAAAGAAGACTTAGGGGATTTTATTCTAAATTTTCAATTTTTATAGCCCAAAAAGTTGGTGAATTTTCATTTTCATAAACGTTCCAAACAATCCACTCATCAACAAGTATTTTTATTTCTTCTTTGTCTGAGTATTTTAAAAATTTAAAGCGACTATTATCTATATAATTTTCCACTCCAATATCACTTGGACATAGAATTTTTACTAAAATATTTCCTCCCTTGTTAATTGAATCTAAATTTTCAAGCAGTTCAAATTTTAAAGTTACACCAAATGGCTCACGCCCACACTTTGGTGGTAATTCAACATTCGAAAAGTCAACAAGTTTAATTTTAGTAAATTCATTTGTCTGACCAAATGTTGAGAATACAAATGATATAAAAATAAAAAAAGTTATATAGTACTTCATCATGTTTTGCTATAAAATTAGTGCTGACTCGTAATTATAAAAAAAATTATAACTTTTTCAACTTCTCACAAAAATCGAAAGCTATTTTTCTGATTAAAAATCGCTATTTGCAGAGTAGGTGCTATCAAAGAAGACTTAGGGGAGCTAGTGTCTTGGCCATAAAATAGGCAATTTAATTTCATCTTTAATTTCTTCAGCTACAAAATAAAATTGATTACCCCAACCATTATCCCAAGCTAAAATACCATAATTTTTGTTGAATAAAATGGGGCTTGCACCATCCACAACCGGTTCAGACATTTCATATTTGTCAAACTTAAATAAAGTTGTTTGATAGTAATTAAAATCAGTTAGATTGAATTTATCAAAAACAAAGTATAAATCTGACTTTGCTTTATTGAAACGAAATGACGTATTCCGGGTAGAATCTGCAAGACTGTGATACTTATAAATGGTTATACTATCAATTACCTTAATTTCCAATTCATATTCCATCTTCCTTTTTAAAGAATCAAATTCATAAACATATAAAATTCGTTTATTCAATTTACTTTCGGTTTGAATATTGGAAACTTGTGAGTCTTTATCTCCCATACATGAACCAATAAAAATAGTGAACGCAATTAGTAATAAACTAGCGATTAAAATAAGATAAATAATTATGCTTTTAAGAATTTTCAATTATTAAAATATGAGAAATTAATATACACTTTGGGGATCGAAGGTATTTGTTTCCGCAAAGTCGGGAGACTTTGCGGAGCGGATAAAATAAGGTAACCAATTATTTTTTTAAGAATTTTCAATTATACAAATATGAGCAATTAATGAACATTTTGGGGAGTGGGGTAGAGTATTTCAGAAACTATAAAAAGGTATTGTCTTAATTTAGTAGGGTGAGTGGTTGTTTCAATTTTGGCTTTCCAAGACCAACTAAATTCTAGCTGTTGTAAGCATTTATTTATAAGTCGGTTTTTATTTGTTCGGATGTAATAATTCTAGTCATTAATCGCTCAACATCATTATAGGTATATTTATTTCCTTTCGATTTCTTCAGAATCTCTACAAATTCTGAAATTTCAGATTCTCTTTCAATAATTATGTATTTGATATCGTTTGGTTCAAATTCAAGCCTAAGGTGAACAATAGCATCATTAATTTTTTGTTTGTCTTCTTCACTTTTATAAAATGTAGGATTTATAGCTATTTCTTTACAATCATGATATTCTGGTGTAAATCTCCATTCTCTTTCATCAGAAAATCTATAGTCTTTAATAACCTCGCCTCCCCTTGATAAATCAGCCTCGTAATTTTTGACATATCTCAATACATTTAACAGATGTTTTTGAGTGTCTGTAGCACTATCCCAATCAAATCCTTCAGTTAAAGCAATAGCTCGATAACTTTCGTCAATACTTTTACTTAAAAAAGAATCAGACTGTAAATAAACTACGGGATTGAGTTTATTTTTCTGTGCCCATTCTTTTGTTAATCCAATGCCATAAGCACCGTATTTACCAATATGGTCTTTAATTTGCGACAAAGGTATGTCACAAAAACTAACCATCGGAGCAGCATAATTTAATTCTGTTATTAGTTTTATATTTTCTAAACAGTATTTTACTTTAAAGTTATCTTGTAAAATTCCTTTTAAAGCATCACTTGTTTTTGTAAAATGTATAATACAATTTGAACTTAAAGACATAATTTTTATGTAAGGTGTTAATAATTGTTTACAACTAGTAAATATCCTCAAATATATACAACTTTTTAACCTTTTCAAAAATGAACTAAGTTTTTATCAACTAAATACCTAAAACCCAACCCCATCCAAAATCTCAATCTCCTTCCCCAAAACCGGATGCCAAAACCGTATGGCTTCTGCGTGCAAATACAGGCGGTCGGCTTTGGTGCCGTAGAGATCATCGCCAACAATGGGTGTGTTTAAACCTTCAGGATGGGCGGCGTGCACTCGCAACTGGTGCGTGCGTCCCGTGATGGGGAAAAAGTGTATCAACGTGGTGTTTGCTCGTCGTTCGATGACTTTCCATTGCGTTTTGGCGGGTTTGCCGTGTTGGTAACACACCAACTGATTGGGGCGGTTGTCTAAATCGACTCGCAACGGCAAATTGATTTCGCCACTGTCTTGCTCGATTTTTCCGGAAAGTAAGGCAACATAGCGTTTTTGCACCGTTCGTTTCATAAACTGAGCTTGTAAATTCAAATAGATTTCGGTGCTTTTTGCCATCACCAAAATGCCGGAAGTTGACATATCCAAGCGATGCACAATCAACGGACCTGTTGCTTCGGGAAATTTTTCTTTGTAGCGACTGTACACCGAATCCTGTATCGTTTTTCCGGGAACGGATAGAAACTCCGCCGGTTTATGCACGACCGACAAATAGTCGTCGTCGTATAAAAAGGTTAATTCTTTGTTTTCTGCCGGATTTTGCAAGAGGGGATTGTCGTCTAATGCCATTCCGTCTAACATATGAGCCAAAATGGGTTTGCATTTCCCGGTGCAAGCGGGATAAAAATGACCGTGTTTGCGGATTTCGGATTTGGGCGATTGTCCCCACCAGAATTCTGCCAACGCAATGGGTTTGAGTTGATGAGCAAACGCATACTGCAACAATTTGGGAGCGGCACATTCGCCCGCACTTGCCGGAGGATTGTCTTCAAAAATGGTTCCTAAACTTTTGGTTTCTCCGTTTTGATTTAAAAAGGAATACTGCTGAAATAATTTTTGTTGCAACGCCGCTGACTTCGCTTTGCGTTCTTCTTTTAATTGATTGATTTTGGATTGAAAATCGTTGACTTTTTGTTGGGCTTTGGCGATTTCTTCTTTCCAAAAATGATTCATTTGCTTGAGTTGAATGCTTTCTAACTGGCTTTCTTTGCTCAACCTTTTTTGTATGCTTTTATAGGATTCAAAATCTAGTTCGCGTTCTGCTTTAATCCGAATTTCATCACGAATGATTTTGTTTTGTTTGCTGAGTTCTTTCTTTTCGGTTTTGTCTTTTTCGGCATTCAAAAGGGTAGAAGCGAGTTCATTTTGATAAGAGATGAAATCTGCATGGTTTTCTAACGCTTCAATTTTGCGGTTGTATTCGTTTAGGATTTTTTCTTCTTGTTTAAAAAAACCGTCTTGTTTTAGCATATCAAAAACGGGTGGAACAAAGTGTTGGTGCTCGTTGCTATCTGCTAATTTACCAGAGAATGCGGCTAAATAACCGATTTCTCCTGCTTGATTTTGCACGACTAAAACGCCAAACATCTTTCCGATTACTAAGCCTTTTTGTCCTTCTTGGAAACCGAAATTGTGTTCCCAATCGGTTTGGGTTTGCAGATAGTCTTGCAATTCGGAAGCCGCTATTTTACTCAATTCATGCGGTTCGTAGTAAAACGGAAAAGTGAATTTTTGAGGTAAATGAATACCGGAAATGTTTTGTTTGAAAGCGATAAAATGTGAGTGGTTTTTCATCGCTGCAAAGCTATAAAAGGAAATCGGAATTTTGTTCGTTTTGGGTTTTTTTCCTTCTTTGAAATTTTAGCAAAAAGATTGAGGTCGTAACGTTATTTCGTTTTCACAAATTTATTGTTTTCATAACGATAGGTTCCGCTTTCAATACAACTTAGCCCGTCATCTTTTGTTTTTGAACTTTTGATTACCAAAAGATTATCTTTTAGTTGAAATGTAGCTTTACAGTTTTGGCTTTTCCCATCATTGCAATCAAACTCGTTAAAATTAAAGAAGCTGATATACTGGTTTTTAGTGATATCAAATAAACAAATACTTCTATACAAACTAGAACATGTTCCTGAGGGAGAACGAGATAATTCGATACTTAAAAAGCGATTGCTTTCTTTGGTTATCGTAGTTAGATGAGTATTTGGACCGAAATTAAGAGATAATTCAAAATCATAAACGAACCATTTTTCGTTTTCTTTCTTTACAAAAAATAGTCCGTCGTTTTCTTTGTATGTTTTAATGAAGAAAAAATCTTTGTTCGATAAATTATCAACTTTTACCAATTTTTTTAAATCAGTTGCTGAAAAATTTTCTAAAAATTTTATTGAACTAAATTCAAGCACATCATTTTGACACCAAGAAGGTGAGTTTATCAGAAATATAATTAGTACTAAAACAATTTTCATAAGTTGGTTTCAATTATATTTTTTTAAAATTGTTTTGGTTGAATTGATTTTATTCTTTCTTAGAAATTTTTAAGTTTTCAATCCAGGGAATTTTTGATTTATAAAATTGAAGAAATGTTGGTTTAATTACATCCGACTTATCCCTTGGTGATTTTTTAAAAACTCTTGCCGTTGTGCCACTGAAGTTTAAAGACTTTTTATCTTCTAAATCGATGTTTTCTGTTGTAAAGTGAATCACTTTATTGCTAACAGTCCATGTCCCTTTGCTATAATGATGGTATTCGTTTTTACTAATATCTTTTCTATAACTGATAAATTGAAATGTTCCGTTATTACTCAATTCGAGTTTATAGTCTAGGATTTCTCCTTTTTCTGTTTCATTAAAAAGAAAATAATTTCCGGCATATTCTTCGTTTTGAGCTGATAGGCTTAATGAAAAAGAGGTAATGAGTAAAAGTAGAAATTGTTTCATCTGAATTGATTTTTAAATTTCAGAATCAAAATTTATACCAATTAAATTCCTATTTAATCTGAACATTGGTTTATAAGTTAGGGAAAATGACAAGCTATTTTTAATCTTGTAAATTAAAATTCTTAAAATTACCCTGCAAATTTTCTTATACTTTCTATAAAATTAATTTGGTTCTCTAGTTTGTCAGTTGAAATTTCTTTTTCCCAATGTGGTTTATTTTTTAAAAATTCGCCCCAGTTTTCTAAATGCTTATCGAAATAATGTGTTGAGTTTAATTTATCCAAATAACATATTGCTTCTAAAGCATCTCTTTGATCAAACCATAAATCGGGTTTTGTTAAGTAATAATCAAGATAAATATTTAAATAGTCAACACATTTTGGTAAATTAAATGAGGCTAGTACTTGACAGTAAACACTGCCGGCATAGCATACTTCACTTTTCAAAAGATGTATTCCAATAATATCAATATACTGTGTTTGATTTGTAACAGCAGAAAAGAAAGCACCAGTTTGCCTTGTACGCCAGTTGAAGTCACCTAAATTTTTTTCGATGATATCAGTGGTAATTTCGCTTTTTAGTATTGTCAATTGATTTAACCAATCTGAATCTGTACTACCAATTTTCATGTAAAAAGGTATAACCCACTTATCAAGAAAATCTTTTGATAATTCAAAACTATTTTTAAAAGGTTTTAAGTTATCAAAAGGAGGTGTGTTTCGAACTGTAGCACCTGCTATGTGAAGTTTTATATTCTCTAAATCATTATGATTCATAAAATAATATCAATGTAATTTTTAAAATTATCACACCTGAATCACTCCCAAATTAAATTTCTTTTCAATCGGAGCGTGGTTAGCGGCTTCAATTCCCATTGAAATCCACGTTCGGGTTTCGAGTGGGTCGATGATGGCATCGGTCCATAAACGGGAAGCGGCGTAGTAGGGGGAAACTTGCTCATCGTAACGGGCTTTAATTTTATCGAATAATTCTTTTTCTTTGGCTTCGTCAACCACTTCACCTTTGGCTTTTAGGGATGAGGCTTCAATTTGAGCTAATACTTTTGCGGCTTGTGTTCCGCCCATTACGGCTAATTCGGCACTTGGCCAAGCAAAAATTAAACGTGGATCGTATGCTTTTCCGCACATCGCATAATTTCCTGCTCCGTAGGAATTTCCTATGACAACT
Organism: Flavobacterium azooxidireducens; assembly: GCF_023195775.1. NCBI lineage: Bacteria > Pseudomonadati > Bacteroidota > Flavobacteriia > Flavobacteriales > Flavobacteriaceae > Flavobacterium > Flavobacterium azooxidireducens. The sequence continues at coordinate 3,499,665 of NZ_CP096205.1, read as the reverse complement.
GTGAATTTAGGCACAACTGAATTGGAAACCGCATTGACCATTTTGGCACCATCTTTAATGATTCCGCCGTGTTCTGATTTGCTTCCCACCATAAATCCGGTTACATCCTGAAGGAAAACCAACGGAATTTTTTTCTGATTACAATTCGCAATAAAACGAGTCGCTTTGTCTGCCGAATCGGAATAAATCACACCGCCAAACTGAATTTCGCCTTTTTTTGTTTTGGAAACCGTTCGCTGATTAGCTACGATTCCAACCGCCCAACCATCTATTCGAGCATAACAAGTGATGATGGATTGACCGTAACCGTCTTTATACATATCCATTTCTGAATTATCAACTAAACGCTTGATGACTTCCATCATATCGTATTGATCGGATCTGGATTTCGGAACAATTCCATAAATATCACTTTCTTTTAATGCAGGTTTTTCTGCTTTTACGCGATTGAAACCGGCTTTGTCATAATCGCCAATTTTGCTTACAATGCTTTTGATTCTATCCAACGCATCCTTATCATCTTTGGCTTTGTAATCGGTCACGCCTGAAATTTCGCAGTGCGTTGTGGCTCCGCCTAAGGTTTCATTATCAATATTTTCGCCAATGGCGGCTTTTACTAAATAACTTCCTGCCAAAAAGATACTTCCGGTTTTATCGACAATCATTGCTTCGTCGCTCATAATCGGTAAGTATGCACCACCGGCAACGCAACTTCCCATCACGGCAGCAATTTGGGTAATTCCCATACTACTCATAATGGCGTTGTTTCTAAAAATGCGTCCGAAATGTTCTTTATCGGGGAAAATTTCGTCTTGCAGTGGAAGATAAACTCCCGCACTATCTACCAAATAAATAATTGGTAAACGGTTTTCGATGGCAATTTCCTGAGCACGTAAATTCTTTTTCCCGGTGATGGGAAACCAAGCTCCGGCTTTCACAGTTGCATCATTTGCCACCACGATACATTGCTTTCCTTTGATGTAACCGATTTTTACGACCACACCTCCGGACGGACAACCACCGTGTTCGGCATACATTCCGTCACCGACAAATCCGCCGATTTCGATGCTTTTGGCTTTCTCATCCAACAAATAATCGATGCGTTCACGTGCAGTCATTTTGCCTTCGGCGTGTAGTTTGGCAATTCTTTTTTCGCCGCCACCTAATTTGATAATGGCGAAACGTCTTTTTAATTCGGCTAATATGAGTTTATTGTGATCTTCGTTTTTGTTGAAGTTAATGTCCATAAAGAATATAAATTTTGTTGTGTGCGAAATTACGAAAACGTTTGAGATTTAAAAAGCTGAATGATTTAATTTTTAGCCAATCTTTTTAAAACAGCCCATTGTTTTAAGGCATCACGAGCTTCTACGGCAGGATAACCGAGCATCGTTTTTCCGGCCGGAACATCGGCGGCAACACCAGAACCTGCTCCAACGATTGCACCTGAACCAATGGTTACGTGGTCTTTGATGGAAGCACTTCCGCCAATGATTACGCCATCTCCCAATGTGACAGAACCTGCTAAACCGCTGTTTCCTGCCATAATGCAAAAACGACCGAGAATACTATTATGACCGATTTGAACTAAATTATCAATTTTGCAACCATCGCCAAGAATTGTAGAACTGAATTTGGCACGATCAACGCAGGAATTGGCACCGATTTCGACCCAATTTCCTAGGATTACATTTCCGATTTGGGGTACTTTTACCAAACCTCTCTCGGGACAAGGTCGGAATCCAAATCCATCCGCACCAATGGTAGAATTTGGATGAAGAATGCAGTGCGAACCTACGTGACAACGTTCGCGAACGACAGCACCGTTCCAAATAATCGTTTCATTTCCGACGGTGGATTCGTCTAAGACGGAAACATTGGCATAAATGATTGTGTTTTTTCCGATGACAACGTCTTTACCGATATAGGTATGAGCACCAATTCGCGTTCCTTCGCCGATTTTTGCTGAACTGTGAATGGCAGCAGTTGGGTGAATAGCATATTCAAAATAGGGTGGAGGCGGAGCAAAGAATTCCAATACTTGTGACATCGCTAATTCGGCATTTTTTACTTTGATGAACGCTTTATTATCGCCGGGTTCAATTGAAATATCTTCATTCACTACTGCGATTGAAGCATTTGAATCTGCCCAAAATTTTTCATATTTTTTATTACCGATAAACGTAATGTGGTTTTCTTTTGCTCTTTCAATTTGCTCAGGAGCTTCAATTGAGTGTGAAGTGTTTCCTACTATTGTTCCGTTCAAAACGGCATTAATTTCTTGCAAAGTGCATGTTTTCATATTATAGTTGATATTTTTTCTAAAAATAATGCTTTAAAGTAATAAAAACCAAATTTAAGTGTGTTTGATTGTAAATTTCACAAAATAAATATGTTTAACTTGTTTTTTGCTATTATAAATTTTAAACCACATAGAGACATAGTTTTTTACACTGAAAGGCGTTTCACTCAGTTTTAGAAAAACATAGCTATGTGAAGCCAAGAGTTGGGTTCTATTTTTACTATGTTTCTATGTGGTTTAAAAAAAAAATAACCCATCTAAAAAGACAGGTTATTCTATTATTGTAAAATGTAAATTGCTTATTCTTCTTTTTGTCCCATCATCATTAAATAGGCTTTCAAAAAGGCATCAATATCGCCATTCATAACGCCTTCCACGTCGCTGGATTCGTGTCCGGAACGAACATCTTTAACTAATTTATACGGATGCATTACATAATTTCTGATTTGCGAACCCCATTCGATTTTCATTTTTCCGGCTTCAATGTCGGCCCGTTGAGCCATTTGTTTTTTGAGTTCAATTTCATACAATTGTGAACGTAACATTTGCATCGCTCGTTGACGGTTGTCTTGTTGCGAACGCGTTTCGGAACACTGAATCTGAATTCCGGTTGGTTTGTGAAACAACTGCACTTTTGTTTCCACTTTATTCACATTTTGACCACCGGCACCACTTGATCGAGAAGTGATAATTTCTAAATCGGCAGGATTGATTTCAATTTCAATCGTGTCATCGACTAATGGATAAACATAGACGGAAGCAAAGGAAGTGTGGCGTTTGGCATTACTATCAAACGGAGAAATTCGCACTAAACGGTGTACGCCATTTTCTCCTTTTAGGTAACCAAAAGCATATTCGCCTTCAATTTCTAATGTAACGGTTTTTATTCCGGCTACGTCGCCTTCTTGAAAGTTGAGTTCTTTGATTTTGTAGCCTTCTTTTTCGGCCCACATCAGGTACATACGCATCAGCATCGAAGCCCAATCGCAACTTTCTGTACCACCGGCTCCGGCAGTAATTTGCAACACGGCACTCAAATTGTCGCCTTCGTCTGAAAGCATATTTTTGAATTCCAGGTTTTCGACTAAGGTGTTGGTTTGTTCGTAAATAGCATCTACTTCTTCTTCGGTGGCATCGCCGTCTTTGAAGAATTCAAAAACCATTTGAAGTTCTTCGACTAAGCCAATACCTTTTTGGTAATCTTCTACCCATTTTTTCTTGGATCGAAGGTCACGGACTACTATTTCTGCTTCTTTGGGATTGTTCCAAAAGTTTGGATCGAACGTTTTTTCTTCTTCGTTGGTGATCTCGATTAATTTTTTATCGATGTCAAAGATACCTCCTCAACGCACCAAGACGCTCTACAATACCTTTTATTTGTTCGGTATTTGTCATAATTATTGTAGTTTTGTTTTTTGCAAATGTAGGAACAAGTTGTGATTTGTCCTAATGGTGAAAATTAATAATTGCGTAGGGACAGGTCACGACCTTTCCCTACTTGAATGAAATAAAAAATTTAAAATTAAATGGAAATAAATTTAGTAAGCGATACAGTTACCAAGCCAAGCCCTGAAATGTTAAGTGCTATGTTTAATGCAAAAGTGGGCGATGATGTATTTAAGCAAGATCCAACAGTGAATGAATTAGAGGCTTATACGGCAGCATTTTTTGGAATGGAAAAGGCTTTGTTTTTTCCGAGTGGAACGATGGCGAATCAAGCTGCGATAAAATTACACACGCAGCCGGGTGAGCAATTGATTGCCGATAAATATGCTCATATTTTTAATTATGAAGGAGGAGGAGTTTCGTTCAACAGCGGTGTTTCGTGCCGATTGTTGGAAGGAAATCGTGGGATGATTACAGCGGAGCAAGTTGAAGAAGCGATTAATCCGCCGGATTTTTATCATAGTCCGTTAACGACATTGGTTTCGTTGGAAAATACAACAAACAAAGGTGGTGGAGCGTGTTATGAAATGCAGGATTTGGTAGAAATTAAAAAAGTGTGTGATAAACATGGTTTAAAATATCATTTGGATGGTGCTCGTTTGTGGAATGCTTTGGTTGCCAAAAACCAAGATCCGTTAGAATATGGACAACTGTTTGACACTGTTTCGGTTTGCTTTTCTAAAGGAATGGGAGCACCAATTGGTTCGGTTTTGTTGATGAGTGAAAAGGATTATCAAAAAGTGATGCGAATTAGAAAGATTTTTGGAGGCGGTATGCGGCAAGCCGGCTATTTAGCTGCTGCAGCAATTTATGCTTTGGAGCACAATATAGAACGGTTAACAGAAGATCACCGAAGAGCAAAAGAATTAGGCAAAGCCCTTTTGAAAGTGAATTGGGTGCAATCTGTGGAAGAAGTGGAGACGAATATTGTTATTTTTTCGGTTAAGCCAACCATTGCAGATGCAGATGTAATTGAAAAACTGAAGCAAAGAAATATTGCCATTAGTTCGTTAGGAAAAGGGAAATTGCGAATGGTGACGCATTTGGATTATAAGGAAGTGATGCACACGTATGTGTTGGAGGCTTTGGAGAAAATGGTTTTTTAGTGGGAATTAATGAATCTTTTTCAAATTTATAAAACGTCAGAAATAAAATGAAAACAATATCTCTACTTAGCACGCTATTTTTTTCTTTCTTATGCATTGGACAAAATATTGATTCACTAGTTTCTAAAAGAAAGAATTTAGAATGGATTAATGAATTGAAACAAATTAATTCTAAAGAAGAAAAAATTAAGAAGATTATTGAAAAAATTAAATCTGACTCAATTGTTTCAAAACCAGATATTTCAGAAAGAATTGTAATTAAAGTTGATGAAGGAGAAGATGTGTCCGATGGTATTAAAAAGGGAGCAAAATGCAAAATTATTTTTGTATTAACTCAAAAAAATAGTACTAGGTTAATTGACTTAAATCAATATCCAAAAAACAGTATAATTCTTAACTATTTTAATAGTATCTCTATCGATTCGATTGAAATAATTGAAGGTGATAAGGCAGTTTCAGTGTTTGGTACTTCTGCAACTTGTGGTGTTGTAGTTTTAAAAAGTAATAATAGAAAATTAAAAAGAACAATTAAAAAGAGTTTAAAAGGATAAATAAAACCTAAAATTAATTTTGAAAAGCGATTTTTAAATGGTTTACTTTCTAGCCCCGATTGCAGTGGAAATCATCTTTGGCAAAGTTTTTAACTTTGCCAAAGATATTGGAACGGAAAGCGGGAAAATGGATTACTGAAAAAGCCCTAGCCATTCGCTTCTTGAAAAAAGTTATCTGTTATCCGTTGTCTGTTATTTGTTGAACATATCCATTCCGGGGATGTTTGGCATGCCGTCTTTGGCGACTGCGGCGAGTTCTGTTTCGTTTACGTTGGTTGCTTTTTCGATGGCTTTGTTCATAACCAAAATCAAATAATCTTCTAATTGCTCTTTGTCTTCGAGCAAAGTTGGGTGAACATCGATTGATTTTATCGTGCGATTTGCAGTTAAAGTTACCTTTAAAAGCCCGTCATTGCTTTGTTCGTCTATCAAAACGTGGTCTAAACGTTTTTTGGTTTCTTCGATTTTTTGTTGGGTTTCTTTAAGTTTTCCCATCATTCCCATTAGGTCTCCAAACATGTTGATAATTTTTATGGTTTTAGAACTGCAAATGTAGTAAATTGCATAGTTTTGAATAAATAATTTTTTTATGAATAAATGGTTATCGTTAAGTTTAGTTTGTGTTATTTTTGCAACTTCTTGTCAAAAAAAAGAAGCTAATATGTCAGAAAATATAGTGCCGCCAATGGCTGCAAAAAAAGATACCGTTCTTGAAAAACATGGAGATAAACGAGTAGATCCGTATTATTGGTTGAATGACCGAGAAAATCCGGAAGTGATTCAGTATCTGAAAGATGAGAATGAATATTATCAAAAAATGACGGCTCACACACAGGCTTTTCAGAAAGATTTGTTTGAGGAAATGAAGTCAAGAATTAAGGAAGATGATGAGTCGGTTCCGTATTTGTACAATGGATATTATTACATTGTGAAGTATGAAACGGGGAAAGAATATCCGATTTATTCGAGAAAAAAGGGAAGTTTGACTGCTAAAGAAGAGATTTTGTTTGATTGTAATGAAATGGCAAAAGGACAATCTTATTTTAATTTGGGTGGATTGAATGTGAGTGAGGACAACAAATTGGCTTCGTTTGCAACTGATTTAACCGGAAGAAGAATTTATACGATTCAGGTTAAGAATTTGGAAACCGGCGAAATTTTGGCTGATAAAATTGAAAATGTGAGTGGAAGTGCCGTTTGGGCAAATGATAATAAAACGTTGTTTTATTCAAGTAAAGACAAAGTTACGTTGCGTTCGGATAAAATTCACAAACACGTTTTGGGTGCTGATGTAAAAAAGGCTGAGTTGGTTTATTTTGAAAAAGACGAAACATTCAACATTTATATAGCGAAAACAAAATCTAAGAAATTCTTAGTTATTAACAGTAGCAGTACGTTGACGTCGGAATTTCAGTTTTTGGATGCTAATAAACCGGCAGAAAAATTTAAAGTTTTTCATCCTCGAACGAGAGGTTTGGAATACAATATTTCGCATTTTGACAATCATTTTTATATTGTAACGAATAAAGATAATTCCACCAATTTTAAGGTGATGAAAACTCCGGATACGGCGACAACATCTGATAATTGGGTAGATGTGATTCCACACAACGATGCTGTTTTAATTGAAGGAATTGAGATTTTCAGAAATTATTTGGTGGTGGAAGAGCGTTCGAATGGTTTGAATAAAATTCGCATTATGCCGTGGAGTGGTGGTGAATATTATTTGCCTTTTGAAATTGAAACGTATTCGGCTTATGTGGGAACAAACGTTGATTTTGATACAGAAATTCTGCGTTATGGTTATCAATCATTGGCTACACCGTCTTCTGTGATTGATTTTAACATGAGAACCAAAACCAAACAAGTGATGAAAGAACAAGCTGTTTTGGGTGGAAAGTTTGATAAAAACAATTATAAAGAAGAACGCGTTTGGGCTACAGCGATGGATGGTACAAAAATCCCGATTTCGTTAGTTTATCGCAAAGAAGTGAAAAAAGACGGAAATAATCCGTTATTGCAATATGCGTATGGTTCGTACGGACATTCGATGGAACCAAATTTTGATTCTACGATTTTAAGTTTATTAGATAGAGGTTTTATTTATGCGATTGCTCACATACGTGGAGGAGAAGATATGGGGCGTCAATGGTATGAAGATGGAAAATTATTGAAAAAGAAAAATACGTTTACCGATTTTATTGATTGTTCAAAGTTTTTGATTGATCAAAAATATACCAATCCTAAAAAATTATATGCTCAAGGCGGATCTGCCGGAGGATTATTGATGGGTGCGGTAGTGAATATGGCTCCGGAATTGTATAACGGAGTTTTAGCTGGTGTTCCTTTTGTAGATGTGGTAACGACGATGTTGGATGATACGATTCCGTTGACTACGGGTGAGTATGACGAGTGGGGAAATCCGAATGACAAAGAATATTATGATTATATGAAGTCGTATTCGCCATACGACAATTTAAAAGCACAAGATTATCCGAATATGTTGGTTACCACCGGATTACACGATTCTCAGGTGCAATATTGGGAACCGGCGAAGTGGGTGGCCAAATTACGTACAATAAAAACTGATAAAAATTTATTATTTTTAGATACAAACATGGATGCGGGTCATGGTGGGGCTTCAGGAAGATTTGAAGCTTTAAAAGAGCTCGCAAAAGAGTTTAGTTTTCTTTTAGATTTAGAAGGAATTGAAAAATAAAATTTTTTTTTATAAATTTGCAAGGTTTTAAGGTTTCCAAAAACAAGAAAAGTTTGCCTTGACTAACATATTTTTTATGAAAGAACAGATAAAAGCTTATAATAGTGTATTGGATTTAATTGGAAATACGCCATTAATTAAACTCAATAGAATTACAGAGAATTTAGAAGGTAATTTTTATGCAAAGGTTGAATCGTTCAACCCTGGTCATTCAACCAAAGATAGAATTGCACTTTACATTATTGAAGAAGCTGAAAGGCAAGGTATACTTTCTCCGGGAGATACTATTATTGAAACAACCTCCGGAAATACAGGATTTAGCTTAGCGATGGTTAGTATCATTAAAGGATACAACTGCATTTTGGCTGTGAGTTCAAAATCATCACGTGACAAAATTGATATGTTGCGAAGCATGGGAGCGAAGGTATATGTTTGTCCTGCTCACGTTTCTGCCGATGATGAACGCTCTTATTACAACGTAGCAAAACGTTTGCATGAAGAAACCAAAGGTTCAATTTATATTAATCAATATTTTAATCAGTTGAATATTGATGCTCACTATAAAAGTACCGGACCTGAAATTTGGGAACAAACCAGTGGTCAAATTACACACTTAATTGCCTGTAGTGGAACAGGCGGAACATTATCAGGAGCCGCAAAATTTTTAAAAGAAAAAAATCCAAATATTAGAATTCTAGGTGTTGATGCGTATGGTTCAGTATTGAAAAAATACCACGAAACAAAAGAGTTTGATAACGAAGAAATTTATCCTTACCGTATTGAAGGTTTGGGTAAAAATTTAATTCCAACCGCAACAGATTTTGATATTATTGATAAGTTTATCAAAGTTACCGACGAAGAAAGTGCACATACAACAAGAGAAATTGCCGTTAAAGAAGGCTTATTTGTAGGTTATACTTCCGGTGCTGTAGTGCAAGCCATCAGACAATTTGCCGAAGAAGGTGAATTTGATGTCAATTCCAACGTTATTGTAATCTTTCCTGATCACGGCTCACGTTATATGAGTAAAGTGTTTAGCGATGATTGGATGAGTGAACAAGGCTTCTTTGACAGTGTAAATATGGAAGAAGTTCAGAAGATAGAATTTATTAAGTAAGAAGAGAATAGAATAAAGAAATATAGAAAAACTCCAAGTTAATAGCTTGGAGTTTTTTATTTATATTCAATTTTCACAAATTATTTTTCTAAAAATTCAATCATTTTTTGATTCACCACTTCAGGTTGATCGATAGTTAAAAAGTGACCTGCATTCTCAATGGTTATCATTTCTCCTTTTGGTAGAAGTTCTTTTCCTTTTTCTAAACTTTTTTCAGAATTAACAATATCATGATCACCAATCATAATTAAAACGGGAATTGTAATTTTTTCAATTTCTTCTTTAGAAAATGGTTGCATTTGTATGAAACTCATATTCGTTTTGGCAAATTTGTTGGCTAAAAAAAATTGATTCTTATAAATTGGATCAATTTTTTCAGGATAAAAAGCAAAAGCATTTAACGTGTTTTCTAATTTTTTCTTGTTAGGAAAAAGTTTAAACATCAGTGCAGAAGAAGCTTTGTGCATTTTGTCTAAATTTTCTAACGTCTGTGCCGGACTCAACAAAACCATTTTGCTGATATTACTGTTTTCTTGAGTAGCTAATAAAGTTGCCAACCAACCTCCGCGAGAAGCACCTACTAATTTGATTTTTTTTAAATTATAATGTTTAAAAATTTCATTATACCAAGCAATGGTTTCTTCTTTTGAAATAGTTTCTCCGCACGAAACAGATTTGCCGGGTTCCATTAAAAAATCAATGGCATACACACGGTGATTTTTTGATAATGCTTTGATGTTTGGATACCACATGGTTGAACTGGCATCCATTCCATGCAACAAAACCAATGGTTCTGCATTTTTTGGTCCACTAATAATAACATGAGCAGTTCCGTAGCTTGTAATGATATTTTCTTCCTGAAAAGGAATTTTCCAAAGCTTTAGTGTTTCATTATATGCTTTAATATATTTTGATTTTTCTTGTTTTCGTTTAAAAACATAATCGTCAATTTTAGTATCTTTCGTAGTATTACAACCCTTTAAAAAGAGCGATAAAACAAGAAGAATTATAATTTTATTCATTTTAAAAATTCGTTTATGGTAATTTAATGATTTTAAATTCTATTTATTATAAAATTCTATTGCAATTAATATTCCGAAAATTGAAGATTGCTTAAATTTTTATAAATTCCACTTTCAATTTCTAAGAGTTCTTTGTGTGTTCCTTGCTCAGAAATGATTCCGTTATTCAACACTAAGATATTATCAGCACTTCTAATAGTAGCTAATCGGTGAGCGATGATTATGCTGGTTCTTCCTTTCATTAAAGTTTCTAAGGCTTCCTGAACGAGTTTTTCACTTTCACTATCTAATGAAGAAGTAGCTTCATCCAATATCAATATACTTGGGTTTTTTAATAAAGCTCTAGCAATTGCAATACGTTGCCGCTGTCCACCAGATAATTTAATGCCACGTTCTCCCACCAATGTTTCAAATTGTTCAGGAAAACCATTAATAAATTCTAAGGCATTCGCTTGTTTTGCCACCATTTGAATTTCTTCAAAAGAAGCATCCGGTTTACCATAAGCAATGTTTTCTTTGATGCTACCACCAAATAAGATAACATCTTGCGGCACAATACTCATATTACCGCGTAATTGTTCTAGATCGTAGTCGTAAATACTTTTATTATCGATGATAATTTCACCTGAATTCAAATCATAAAAACGAAGTAACAAAGCAGAAATTGTTGATTTTCCTGCACCACTTGGACCAACTAATGCAATTTTTTGACCAAATTTCACAGAAAAACTTACCCCTTTGAGTACTTCAATTTCTTTTCGTGACGGATAACTGAATCCTACATTTTTGAAGGTTACATTACCTTGAATTTTTTCTGTTAGTTTCGGTTGGTTGCCATTGATGTTTTCCGGTTGTTCATTCAACAGTTCAAAAACACGTTCAGTAGCTCCAACCGCCTTTTGAATTTGAGCATACAATTCGGCAATTCCTCCAAAAGAAGCTCCAACAAAAGTGGAATACAACACAAATGTAATTAATTGACCAACAGTCATTTCTCCATTTATACTTAAAGTAACTCCATACCAAACCACAGCTACAATAGCACCAAACAAACAGAAAATAATGAAAGAAGCAAAATAACCTCTATATTGTCCGCCTTTGATTGCTATGGAAACAATTTCGCTTATTTTTCCACGGTAGCGTGCAATTTCATACCATTCGTTGGCAAACGCTTTAACGTTGCTTATTCCTTGCAATGTTTCTTCTACAATAACTTGACTTTCGGCTACGGAATCCTGCACTTTTTTTGAATATTTTCGAATAAAACGTCCAAAAATAACTGCTGCTACAGCCACTAGCGGAACCACTGCCAACATCATTAAAGTTAATTTTATGCTTTCGCTGGCGAGCAAGATTACACCACCAATAATTAAGATGAATTGTCTTAAAAATTCTGCTATAGTAGTTGTAAGTGTATCCTGGATTTGATTGATGTCTGAACTAATTCGGCTATTTAATTCGCCCACTCGTTTTTGAGAAAAGAATGTCATGGGTAATTTTATCAAATTGGTATATAGAGCCAAACGAAGATTAGCTAATGTATTTTCGGTGAAATTCACAAATAAATACACTCTAAAAAACGAGAAAAAGGACTGTAGAAATAAAATAGCAATTAATCCCAAAGCTACATTATTTGCAGCATCTAAATCTTTGTCTTTGACACAATCAACTAGCATTCCCATTAATTTTGGAAAAGCCAATGCTGTTCCACCTGTTAACAAAAGAAAAATTAATCCGATTAAAAATTTCCATCGATGCGTATCGGCATATTTGAATATAAGTAAGGCTTTACTAAGCGAGGAGGCACTTATTTTTGCTTTAAGCAAATCATTTTCTTTAAATCTAGCCATTTTTTTGTAAAGTAAGTAATTTATAATTTGATAATAGTTGAACAATCTATAATTTTAAATTGTTCTTAAAAACTAAAAAAACTCTCTAAAAAGAGAGTTTTAAATTAATCTGTAAGTGAGAAAGGAACTATTCCTGCATCGTGTGATACACATTCATCACATCATCATCTTCTTCAATTTTTTCTAATAATTTTTCAACATCAGCCATTTGTTCTGCAGTGACTTCTTTGGTAATTTGCGGAATTCTTTCAAATCCGGACGATAAAATTTCGATGTTTCTGTTTTCCAATTCTTTTTGAATGGCACCAAAACTTTCAAAAGGAGCATACATTAGAATTCCGTCTTCATCAGCAAAAATTTCTTCTACACCAAAATCAATCATTTCTAATTCTAAATCTTCTACATTTTGACCTTCAGCAGGAATTCTGAAATTACACGTATGGTCAAACATAAATTCAACTGAACCTTGCGTTCCCATAGTTCCATTGCATTTGTTGAAGTAACTTCTAATGTTCGCCACAGTTCTATTATTATTGTCTGTGGCTGTTTCAATTAAAATAGCGATTCCGTGTGGAGCATACCCTTCAAACAAAACTTCTTTAAAATTGGCTGTGTCTTTGTCTGATGCTTTTTTAATTGCTCGTTCAACATTGTCTTTCGGCATATTGGCAGCCTTGGCATTCTGAATAACGGCTCGCAAACGAGAGTTTGTTTCCGCATTCGGCCCACCTTCTTTCACAGCCATTACAATATCTTTTCCTATTCTGGTGAACGTTTTGGCCATTGCTGACCAACGTTTCATTTTTCGTGCTTTTCTAAATTCGAATGCTCTTCCCATTTCTATTTATTTCAATATTCTGTTTGTTGTGCAAAAATAATACTTAAACCGTTATTTCAAAATGTTTTATTTCTTGTAAAACGGCATTTTTACAACCTTCGCTTTTACTTTATTATTTCTGATTTGAATGTAGATTTCAGAATCAGGAGTTGAAAATTCAGTTTTCACATAACCCATCCCGATTCCTTTTCCAACAGTAGGAGCCATCGTTCCGGAAGTTACGATTCCGATGTTATTTCCTTCAACATCCAAAATTTCGTAGTCGTGACGTGGAATTCCTCTTTCTAACAATTCAAAACCGACTAATTTTTTGGTTACGCCTTCTTCTTTTTGCTTTTTCAAGTTTTCAGAATTGGTAAATTCTTTTGTGAATTTGGTAATCCAACCCAAACCGGCTTCTAATGGCGAAGTCGTGTCGTTGATGTCGTTTCCATACAAACAAAAGCCCATTTCTAAACGTAATGTATCTCTGGCAGCCAATCCGATTGGTTTGATTCCGAAAGATGCTCCGGCTTCAAAAACTTTCTTCCAAATTTGTTCTACTTCTGAATTTTTGCAATAAATTTCAAATCCACCTGAACCGGTGTAGCCTGTTGCAGAAATGATTACATTTTCAATTCCGGCAAAATCAGCTACTTCAAAATGGTAATATTTAATTTCAGCTAAATTGATTGATGTCAATGATTGCATTGCTTCAACCGCTTTTGGACCTTGAATTGCCAATAAAGAATAATCTTCTGAAATGTTTTTCATTTCCACACCTAAATCATTGTGTGAAGAAATCCAGTCCCAATCTTTATCAATATTGGATGCATTGACAACCAATAAATATTGCTCTTCTTTTATTTTATAAACAATTAAATCATCAACTATACCACCTTGATTATTAGGCAAACACGAGTATTGAGCTCTACCAATAGTTAAAGTAGATGCATCATTAGAAGTTACTTTTTGAATCAAAGCCAACGCATTCGGACCTGATAATAAAAATTCACCCATATGAGATACGTCAAAAACACCAACACCGTTGCGAACTGTCTCGTGTTCCACAGTTACTCCTTCATATTGAACCGGCATATTATATCCGGCAAACGGTACTAATTTAGCTCCTAAACTTTCGTGAATGTGCGTTAACGCTGTATTTTTCATTTGTTTGTTGTGTAAAAATTGAAGTGGCTAATTTATTAAAAATAATGCGATTTTAGATTGAAAAAGTGAGCATAAATTATTTATTCATTAAAAAATCATTCAAATACTAGCTATTTTTGTTTTAATCGAATTTCTGTTAAAAAATATTTTTAATCACAATGCAAAAAGCTATATTTACTTTTTAATACGAATGAAAATTTCGATTTAATTAATTGAATGAAGCCAGCAGAAAATATACTACCCCAACAGCCTGAAAAAGAAATTATTGAACCCCAACTCAATTTACTTTTAACCACCGATGAAGATGACGATCGGCCGGTTTATATTTCCGGAAATTTTAACAATTGGATTACGCAAGACAAAAAATTTCTAATGGAAAAGGTCGGAAAAGGACTTTATCATTATAAATTCCCTTATGATTTTAAGTATCCCGACGAACTTTTATACAAATTTACGCGAGGAGATTGGAGCGAAGTTGAAATTGATAAATACGGAAATCGGACAGAAAATCGTTCGTGCAAACAACATAGCGGTGTTAAAAAGGAGCACGTAGCAAAATGGCGACACAATTGGTTGCCTTTTAAACCCAATTTTTTACCAAAAGTGCATTTAGTTTCCGAAGAATTTGAAATTCCACAGTTGAATAAAAAACGAAAAGTTTGGGCTTTATTGCCGTATGATTATGAGACTTCAAAAGATCATTATCCGGTAATGTATTTGCAAGATGCCCAGAATTTATTCAATGAAAATGCAAAATACGGTAACTGGGAAATTGATAAGAAGTTAGCCGTTATGGCTGAATACAACATTGGAAAAATCATTGTTATTGCAGTTGAGCACGCTGATAGTGAACGAATTTTGGAGTATAATGTCGGTAATACGGTTCTTGGTACCGGACAAGGAAAAAAGTACATTCGTTTTTTAACCGACACATTGAAACCCTTTATTGATGAAAATTTCAGAACCAAACCTGAACGTGAATTCACAGGAATTGGCGGAAGTTCAATGGGTGGATTAGTCAGTATTTTTAGTGGAATTATGTATCCCGAAGTCTTTGGTAAACTGATGATTTTTTCGCCATCGCTTTGGGTTGTTCCAAAAATCAAATTGTCTTTTTTAGATATGGATGAACCACAAGATACCCGAATTTACTTGTATGCCGGCGGTGATGAAAGTGCTACGATGATTGATCACGTGAAGAATTTCAAAAAGCGATTACTTAAAAAGGATGCGTTAAATGATAAAATGAAAGTGCGATTGAGCATCAACGAACAGGGAAAACACAACGAAGTGTATTGGAGTGATGAATTTCCGAAAGCAATTGAATGGTTGTTTTTTAGTACGAAAGAAGAATGACAATGACAATATCAATTGCAATTACAATGTCAAAAATCAAAAAATAAAAATTTACGATGAAAATCCATTATACAAACAATCAAACCCATAAAAAACTCAATTTAATTCCGCTTTTGGAAGCAGAAGAGGCGATTATTTTTGATGAAATCCATTTATCCAAAACAATTTTTTCAGGAAAAAAAGACAGTCTTTATTTTTATGAAAAGGATGAAAATATCTTTTTATTTATCGGTTTAGGAAAGGATCCGGATTATAAATCAATTAAAGCAACTTTTCGAAAAATTTCAGCAAAGCAAAAAACATATTTTAAAGAAGAAGCTAAATTGTTTCTTTCCGGCGATTTATCCACAGATAATATCGAAGCGATTATTTCCGGTTTATGGCTGGGAACGTATCAATTAGGTCATTACAAAAAAGATAAAAAGCATCATCCGTTGGAATCTGAGGATTTTATTTTTGAAGTAAATTCGTATTCCGATGTCAAAAATGCAATAGATAAAGGCTTGAAAATTGCAAATGCTCAATTGGAAACCTATCATTTGGTTGATTTACCTCCTAATAAAATTACTCCGAAACATTTAGCCGATTGGGCAATTGAAACAGGTAAAAATTTCGGATTTTCAGTCGAAGTTTTCGGTCATCAAAAATCAAAAGATTTAGGATTAGATGCTTTTGTTTCCGTAGGAAAAGGAAGTGCCAATGAATCACAGTTTATCGTGATGGATTATCAACCCGAAAATGCTAAAAAACACATTGGTTTGGTTGGAAAAGGCATCACTTTTGACACGGGCGGACTCAACATCAAAACGGCCGGAATGGTTCATATGAAGTGTGATATGGCGGGTGGTGCAGCAGTTTTAGGAGCAATGCAATTGATTGCTGATTTACAACTTCCTTATCGAGTAACGGCGATTGTTCCGGCTTGTGAAAATTCGGTGGACGCCAATTCGTTTTTACCAAGCGATGTGATTGGAAGTTATAGCGGTCATTCCATCGAAATTATTGATACCGATGCCGAAGGAAGGCTGATTTTAGCCGATGGTTTGTCCTATTTAATTAAAAATTATAATCCGGAAACGGTTATTGATTTAGCAACCTTAACCGGAAGCAGCGTTGCCACTTTTGGTAATGAATGTGGAGCATTATTTACAAATAATGAATTGTTAGTCAAACAATTACAGCTTGCCGGAGATGGAATAGGGGAGCGTTTGTGGCCATTACCATTATGGGATGCTTACAAATCGGACATAGAAAGTGAAATTGCTGATGTGAAAAATTACTCCGGAAAACCGGTTGGGGGAGCAATTTCTGCTGCCAAATTTTTAGAATTTTTTACCGAAAATCATACATCTTGGGCACATCTTGACATTGCCGGTGTCACTTTCGTGGATGATGAATTTGCCAAAACCAAACACGCAACGGCTTTTGGCGTGCATTTAATTACTAATTTTATTGAAAACCAATAGTATATGGAAAATAATACCAAAACCTTCATCTGTATTTCCAATTATTTTAAAGGAAATGATTTTTTAATTAATTTGAAGAAATTAGGAAACAAAGTTTTTCTGATCACTTCCGAAAAACTGCGTGACAAACCGTGGGCTTTTGATTCGATTGATGAAATTTTTTATATGCCGGGGCAAGATATTGATTGGGATTTGGATATGCTTTTGCAAGGTGTTGCCGGACTAATGCGAACGGAAAAAGTAGATGCTATTGTGGCTTTGGATGATTTTGATGTAGAAAAAGCAACCTATTTACGTGAAAATTTGCGTGTTGACGGAATGGGACAAACCACCGGAAGGTATTTCCGTGACAAGTTAGCAATGCGAGTGAAAGCTCAAGCCGAAGGTGTTCCGGTACCGCCATTTAGTGCTTTGTTTAATGATGAATATATCAATCATTTTGCTGAAACGGTTTCGCCGCCTTGGGTTTTAAAACCGCGTTCGGAAGCTTCTGCATCCGGAATTATGAAAGTACATTCGAAGGATGAATTATGGGAAAAAATACATGAATTAGGAAATAATCGCATTAAATATTTAGTAGAACAATTCAAACCCGGAGCGGTTTATCATTGTGACGGATTGAATTTTAACAGCAAAGTTTTATTCAGTTTAACATCGCAATATTTGGCTACGCCGATGGAGATTTCGCAAGGTGGCGGTATTTTTAGAAGTGCCAATATTCCATATAATTCTGCCGATGACAAAGCCATTAAAAAAGTGAACGAGCAAGTGATGAAAGCGTTTGGGATGAAGCACGGAGCAACTCACACCGAGTTTATCAAATGCAATGAAGATGGAAAAATTTACTTTTTAGAAACTTCTTCGAGAGTAGGTGGAGCTCATTTGGCTGAGATGGTGGAAGCTGCTTCCGACATTAATTTGTGGGGAGAATGGGCAAAAATTGAAGATGCGTTGGTGAGAGGAAAAGAATATAAAGTTCCTTCGCAAAAGAAACAATTTGCCGGAATTGTGTTGACGTTATCAAAATTTGAACAGCCTGATTTGAGTGGATTTAATGATAGTGAAGTATGTTTCCGTGTACCGTTGGAATACCATGCCGGATTGATTGTGAAATCAGAAAAGCACGAACGTGTTCGTGAATTATTAGATGATTATGCAGAGCGATTGGTGAGAGACTTCGCCACAGTTGCAGAGCAACAGGCGGTGAAGAAGTTGCATTAATTTTTAGCCACGAATTACACTAATTTCACGAATTATTTGGATTGCTTTTTTAAAATTCGTGTAATTCGTGTAATTCGTGGCAACAGATAAAACTTATACAAAGATAGATTTTGACTTTGAAATTTATATTCATTACACCTGACAGGTTTCAAAAACCTGTCAGGTGTAACTAACTAATATAAAAACAATACTTTAGTAATGAAGCCGATTTACTTTATTTTTTTATTCTTGTTATTTGGTTGTAAAGACGAAAATGTTTTCAATGAAGCAGATTATGATAAAAAGCAGGGTTTAGTTACAGAAACTAAAATAGTATATAAAGCTTTCAGGATTAAAGAATACCATATTCACTATAAAGTATTTATGGATTCAACATTAACATTATCAAAAAAATATTTAGAAGGAGATTTTATAACAAATGAGAATCAACCGATTGTAGTTTATATCAATAAAAAAGATTCTACCGATTATTTCATTGCTCATAAAGGAATAATTGATAATGATTTGTTGTTTAATTATTTAAAAAAGGAAAAAGTTCCTTATTACATAAAAAACACCAAAAGAATAAATCTCAAACATTGAAAACCTACCACTCCAAAAACTTCCACAAACATACTTTTTGCCATTGGAAAGAAGTTTCTCAAACGGATTTTGAGTTGCAGAAATCGCATTTCAAAAGTAAGTCAGGAAGTGAATATTTTTTTACCGAGGAAGGTGTTTACCGCATCTCCAACCATTGGGGAAGAGTGGCTAATTGTCGTTGGCGATTGTTACCATTAACCAACTATAAAAACCAACACACCAAAATAGGTTTTTCTCGCTGGACTGATTTTTACCCTAATGACGAAACCGCCAACTTGTTCTTTATTCAAGTTGATTTTGAACTGAAAACCATTGATTTTTTTCATAAAGATATGCCGTTTTATGATGGAAAAGCTGCGTTACGAAATGCCTCCGAAACCGCCAAAACGATTAAAACTATCAAACAAATTTTAAATGAAGAAGATTGGGCAATGTATTTGGAGTATGATGATTTGGAGGGTTTGAGGAGAGAAATGGTGGAAAGAATTATAAATTCAAATTTAAGTTTGAATGAAGTTAAAAGATTGGCTATAAAACAAAGAAATGTATAGAATAAAACCACACGAATATTTTTCAAATATTTTCGGATTTTTAAGAAACGAAAATGATAATGGATTAAATTTAAAAAATTTATTCTATTACATTTTTGCCATATTAGTTATTGTTATAATAGGCCAAATCGTAGTTGCCAATAGTAATCCATTTAAACTCGAGAATAATAAAAATAAAAAATTTATTAAGGATGAAATTAAAACGCAATTGATTACTGACACTTTTAATCTTCCAATTAAACAAACGTACTTTAATAGTAATTTTGTTATTAAACTAAAAAATAATTCTACTTACCGTATTAATCTAGAAAACAATACTAATATTGATAAAATAGCTCTAAATGTGTTAATAGAGAAAAAAGCAAATGATAAAAAATTTATAATAATCAATAATAATAGTAGATATCAATTTGAAATAGAGGAACTAAATAATTGTAGTGACAGAAAGTTTGTGCTTTTTGCATCTTTATTTTTTTCAATTATTGCAATACCATTTTAGATTAGAAAAATTGAATTAGAAAAAATGTATGAAAAGAACAGTCGATGAAATACTTCTATCTAAAAAAATTAGTGCTATTTCTCAAACATCCCAACCGTTCCACCAACCCAATCTTTATCCTTATTGAATTTCACACCAATCATTTCGCCACGACTTAGTCGGACTAAATTGGTAACTAAAGTAGGCGAGGGAGCATCTTTTTTCCAAACGGCTAACAAGCGGACTTCGGCTTTGACTTTTCCATCCGGTGATTGAATGATGGGAAGATAGTTTACTTTTTTCTGTAGAATGTATAAGTCTTTTTCTGTAACAGCTTCGATGTCTTCTTTTTTGACGTGGAAGATTACGCCGCTTCCTGAGAAGGAAAACAACGGTTTGAGCACATAGTTTTCTAAATCAGTTGGAATTTCTTTTAAATCGCTTAATAATGTGGTTTCAATGAAATATTTTCCTTTTAAATAAGGTAAAATAAATTTACTGATTCGGAAAAACCAATTCGGATGTCCGGCCCATTCTACGTCTAAATCGGCAGAAAAATCAAAGTTGAGTTGCAAATCGGTACGCAAATCCAATTCGTCAAAAATTACTCGGTTATAGATTCTTTTTACTTCAATTTCAATTCCTTTATTATTGGTGTAAAACAGTTTTTTTCCTTTCTGAATTAATTCTGTCACACAAACTACGGGAATTCCGATGTCGCGTTTGCAGTAATAGAAATCAATTTTGGTGTTTTGCTTTTCAGGTTCAATTTCCAACAGAATTACATTTTCTTTTGGGTAATTATTGCAAATCACTTCTTCGATTAATTTCAAATACGATTCGTTATCCAAACCATTTAAATAAGGAGTTAATTCATTTAGAAAAGGGTAGAGGTCAGCAAATTTTTGCGATAAATGGTTCTGAAAATTAAACAACGAAGGAAATCCTTGTACTTCAATAAGCTTCGGAATAACTTTTCCATCTTCTTCACAAATACCAAAATCGATGGCTAAAAAAGTAGTGTGATTGTCTTCGTTTGGGACTTTTCTGTTTAATTCTAATGCTCTGTTTGTTAATTCTTTGAAGTTGTCTTGTTGAATAAAAGCTATCACTTCGTTACAACCTTCTAACAATTGAGCTTTTAATTCATTTGAAATGAAAAAAGGTGTTTCTCCAATTCTGAAAGTCGGTTTATAATCAAAATCAGCGGTAATTGAATCAATTAACTGATTGTATTTTTCGGTTGAGAATTCTTCGTTGAATTGTTTTCTGAAAGCTGTATTCATTGTAAAATATTTTTAAAAAAAAGACACAACAGAAATTACTAGTGTGTCTTTTTTGGAATTTAAAATTTATAAAACTTAGTTAGAGAGTATTTTTTTATGTTTCATCAAATCGTTGATGGCGATGCGAAGAAAGTTTGGAATAATCGTTTCGTTTGTGCGATAGATTTTCTCTTCATCCACCAAATCTTCTAACATTTTTAGAAACTTTGGACGACCTTTCATCTTGATGATTTTTTCTTTGAAACTTTTGTTTTTCATATGAGCCAAGAAACTCAATGGGTCGGCTTCCGGATGAAATTG
The DNA here is from genome assembly GCF_023195775.1 of Flavobacterium azooxidireducens. Lineage (NCBI taxonomy): Bacteria > Pseudomonadati > Bacteroidota > Flavobacteriia > Flavobacteriales > Flavobacteriaceae > Flavobacterium > Flavobacterium azooxidireducens. Next base: position 3,478,325 of record NZ_CP096205.1, on the reverse strand, counting down.
CAATCCCACAAACTCATTAGAAAAACGTATTCCCATAATCGCTCGTTCGTATTGCACGTGATCTCGGATTTTTTCTAAAGCAATGATTTGAGCACCCATTTTTTTGATGTTCTTCAACTTAGGCTGAATCACTTGAAAATCCCTACTGTCAATGGTATAAAACGGATTGTCCAACCCTTCAAATAATGGATCTGTCAGACCTTCATTCACTTTATGTGTAGTCATTACGCCAAAAGATGTGTCTTTTCGCTTGGTGATTTCGGCTAAACCAAAGTGTTTGCAAGCCATTTGAAACGAATGACAAATGAACAAAACGTGTTTTTTCATTTCGTTTTCGTTATTCCAATTCCACAAAGAATCGATTAAATTGAAATAGTTCACGTCCCATTTTCCGTCGCCTTCCAATGGATTTCCGGGACCGCCGGTTGATATGAAAATATCAAATTTTTTAATGTCGGGTAATTCATTTTTACCTCGAACATCAAAAACTTGAAATGAAACCATTTGATTAAATCGGTTGATGATGTCATAAATACAACGCATTCCCTGATTGGGCTCGCCGTCGTACATATCTAAAATCGCTATTTTTATTTGTGAATTCATTTGGTAACTATTTATTGATGCAAAGATAACGCTTTTGATTTAGTTGGCTGATAAGGTTTTATTGTTGTTTATTCAATAGAAATTAACAATTTAATTGAACACGGATTTTAAAACTTTTTTAATGGAACACGGATTTTTTGGATTAAATGGATTTTCGCGGGTTTTGTTTTTGAAGCTTTGCTTAATGGATTTAGAAGGATTTCGTTGTGTGAACATTTTTGCCTGTCAAGACGGGAGATTCCTAATTCGACTTCGTCATCTTTCGGAATGACAAAAATGTTTCGGAATGACAAAAATGTTTCTAAATTCTAAAATCTTCCTTCTAAATTCCTTTTGTAAACTCGCTTGTAATAAAATCTACTACTTTGGTTAAATCCTGTGTTTGTTCGAAAATGGCTAATTGCTTGGCGGCTCCGGTTCCTTCACGAAGGATGGTGTGGACGTAATTAATTTCGTCTCGACTTCCTAATTCATCCACTACATCATCAATAAATTCAAGTAATTCGAGAATTAAATCTTTGGTTGGCACTTCTTTTTGCAGACCAAAATCAATCATATTTCCTTGCACTCCATAACGAGCGGCACGGAATTTATTTTCTTTTATCAAAGCCAATCGATACACATTAAAACTAGTGTTTGCTGTATTCAATTTATACAATTTTGCTACAATTGCTTGAATAATTGCGACGATGCAAATCGTTTCATCCACAGTTAAACTCATATCGCAAATGCGGAATTCAATCGTGTTGTAAAAAGGATGCAGACGTAAATCCCACCAAATTTTCTTCGGATTATCAATGCAATTCGTTTTGACTAATGTTTCTAAGAAATTGTCATACGATTGAACCGAATCAAAATATTCCGGTAAACCTGTTCGAGGAAACTTATCAAAAACCTTCGTTCTAAACGATTTGTAGCCCGTATTTCTTCCTTCCCAAAAAGGCGAATTCGTTGAAAGTGAAAAAATATGCGGTAGAAAATAACACGCTTGGTTAATCAATTGTAAACCCACTTCACGACTTTCAATTCCCACGTGGCAATGCATTCCGAAAATCAAATTGGAGCGAGCGGCATCTTGCAATTCATTCACAATCATGTGATAACGAGGATCATCTGTAATGGGTTGGTCTTGCCATTTGGAAAACGGATGCGTGCCCGCAGCACCAACTACCAAACCTTGATTGGCGGCTAATTCGACAATTTTTTTACGTAAAAAAGTAATTTCTTCTCTGGCTTCTTTAACGTTTTTACAGATGTTTGTACCAACTTCTACAACAGATTGGTGCATTTCGGCTTTCACTTGTTCCTGAAGAATGATTTTGGCTCCATCTACAATTTTGGACATATGCGAACGCAAATCTCTTGTTTCCGGGTCAATAATCAAATATTCTTCTTCTACACCGAGTGTAAAAACGGGTAAATCTTTCTTCATAGTCGTTCTTTTATTCTATTTAAAAGGAGTTTATTAAAATCGTTTGGCGTCGTTTACAGAACCTTTCATGAAAGTTCCCCAAGTCAAGTTCATTTGACCATCTTTGTGCTTTTTAGCATATTCAATAGCCATATTCGCTGCTTCTTCGACAACCCATTCAAAATTTTCTTTTCCAACAGATGTCAATTCAGCATCAGGAGCAGGGTTTCCAAAATCGATGGCATACGGAATTCCATCACGAACGGCAAATTCAACCGTATTGAAATCATAGCCTAAACCTTTACACAAACGTAAAGTATAGTCTTTTACAGTTGCTAACAATTTTTTATCAGCCGGAGGTCCATCCACAACATAACGTAAATGATGCGGATTTCTTGGTTCGTAAGGCATAATTTTGACTGCTTTTCCACCTAAACAATACACGCGGAAATACTGATCAAAAACAATTTCTTCTTGCAAAAGCATTACTAATTGTCCGGTTTCGCGGTGAACTTCCCAGAATTCATCTCGGTTTTCAAGGCGATAGACATTTTTCCAACCACCACCGGCATACGGTTTCATATAAGCAGGAAATTTTACATAATCAAAAATTGCTTCCCAATCCATTGGATAGGCTAAATTGCGAAATGATTTGCTGGTTGTATCGGTTGGATGTTCAGCAGAAGGTAAGATCACTGTATTTGGTAACGGAACTCCTAAAACATCCGCTAAACAGTTGTTGAAAAACTTATCATCGGCACTCCACCAAAATGGATTGTTGATTACGGCGGTTCCGGTTAAAGCTGCATTTTTTAAATAAGCTCTGTAAAATGGCACATCTTGCGAAATACGGTCGATGATAACGGCATATTCTGTGGCTTTGTTTTGAACGACTTTATCAATGGAAACAGCTTCGGCTACAATGCCTTTTTCGTTTTTTGAATTTACTCGATCAATGAACGCTTGGGGGAAGGTGTCTTCCATTCCAAATAAAATTCCAATTTTCTTCATGGTTGGTAAGTGTTATGTTGTTTAAAAAAATTTAATTCTTGATAGATAGTGCGGAAACATTTCTTTCCAAGCCGGCCAATCGTGTTCGCGGTCTTGTCTAACGTCTAGCCAGTGCGGAATATCGCGATGGGCGAGGACTCGGCTGAGTTTTAAGTTAGCATCAAAACAAATATCCCAATTGGAAGTTCCGAGGACAATGTCCATATTCCACAATTCACGATCATTTAATCCGTGCAGATAATCCTCAGGACTGTTATAAAAAACATTATCGTCGTGAAAACCATCCATAAAACTTTTGATATTAAAAGCTCCGCCCATCGAAAACATATGGCTAACATAACCAGGATGACGAAACGCAAAATTAGCTGCGTGATATCCTCCAAAACTACAACCGGCAACGGCAACTTTTCCTGAATAGGTATTGTTTTTCACTCGCTCCACAATTTCATGACAAATCATTTTATCATAAAATACATGGTTTTGTATTCGATGTGTGGGATGAATTTTTTTATTATAAAAGCTGTCTTTATCAATACTATCGGGACAAAATATTTGAATTAATCCTTGTTCGATATACCATTTAGCAGAAGCAATCAGACCTTGATCTCTATTTTCGTGATAACTTCCCATCGAAGTGGGAAATAAAATTACCGGATAACCAGCATGACCAAAAACCAACATTTGAATTTCTCTGCCAAGGTTAGGGGAGTGCCATTTGAAGTATTCTTCTCTCATATCATTCGTTTTAACAATAATAATGAAAAAATATCATATTAAGCTACAAAATATTGAGTTTTGATTATTTTTATGATTTAGTCTTTAACAATTTAAAAAGGGTGTAAAAAGCTCAAAAAAAGCTTTGATTATGGGGTTTCGATTTAAGTATTTGCAAAAAAAATGTATTCTTTTTGACAGGAAGAAGTAAAAATGCATTTAAAATAATACAAAATCAATCTAAAAAAGGAAATGTTTTCATCGAAAGAATGAAAAATCTTAATTAAAAATTGTAAATTTAAGGTTATAATTGTAATTCTATTTGAGATGAAAAAGATAGTATATCTAGTTGTTATTTGTTTTATTGTGGGATGTTCTACTAAAACAAATACTAAAAATAAATCCATTACACCAGAAGCTCCTTTGCTGAAATCGAAATCGGAAGGCTATTTTAAAGCAATTGGAACAGAACCGTTTTGGAGTTTAGAAATTTCTGAAGAAATAATTCGTTTTCAAGGCATAGAAGTCGAAAATGAATTTTTAGTTCCACATAGCGAACCTATTTATGCGATGGATGCTAATGTAAAATTATACCGAGTAAATACAGAAAGTGGCGAAATGGAAGTGACAATAAGCAAACAAAGCTGTTCTGATGGCATGTCTGATAATAAACATGATTATAAAGTTGATATTAGTTTAAAAAGAAATAATCAAAAGGAAAATGTAAACTATTCCGGATGTGGAAATTATATTGCTGATTACCGATTATTTGATATTTGGCTTTTAGAAGAATTGGAAGGCAAAAAAGTGACTTTAAATAATTTTGCTAAAGAAGTTCCGATTATAGAAATAAATTCATCCGAAAAGAAATTTAATGGTCACGGTGGTTGCAATCGTATTTCCGGAACAATTTTTCAGGAAAGAGAATTGTTGCGGTTTACGAACATTATTTCCACAAGAATGGCTTGTGGCGAAACTAACATGGAAAATGTGTTTCTAAAAGCTCTGCAAAGCTCAACCGGATATAAAATTAAAAACAATCGCTTGTATTTAACAAATCCGGACGGTATGAAAGCTATTTTTAAGAAAATTGATTAAGAAGCTTGCTGGGTATCAAACAGCTGGATGTTGCTTTTTAATCTTTCAATCAACATATTCATCATTCTTTTATTAAGGTTTGATGAATTTTTTATGTATTCTTCGTATTCATTTATAGTAAATAATCCAATCACCATTCCTTTTAATGAGTTTCTGAACTTGATATCCTTTTGGATTGAATTCTCAATAAACTGTAATTTCTTTTCGGTAGAATACGAATAAAAATCATTCTTATATTTTGAAATATAATTTTTAAAAACATCAACAAACAAATCATTTTGAAGTTTAAGAATAGGGCGGATGGTTACGTTTTGAAACCTTTCTTCTTTAGAAGATTGTTCTGTTACCACGCCAAGAGCTTCACCTCTGTTTTCGATAATGTAACTATCTCTTGTTGTCATGATTTTTTATTTTAAAGTTATAAAAAAACCTCTGTCGTAAAACAGAGGTTGATTTATAGTTATTAAGAATCGATTGTTAATTATTTCACTTTGAAAGTTACTCTTCTTACCAATTTTCTTGCACCTGCAGAATCTTTATCTACTGAAGTATCTTCACCTTGTGAAATTACATTTAATCTTTCAGGAGCTATACCAGCTTTCACTAAGATGTTTTTCACGTTAGTAGCTCTATCATTAGCTAACTTGTTGTTGTATGGTGTGTTTCCAATTTCATCTGCAAACCCAATAATATCAACAGTAGCTGTAGGATTGTTTAACAAATAAGTTCTAATAAAGTCAATACCTTCTGTAGAAACATTTGTTGGTTGTCTTTTGTTGAAATCAAAGTAAGTTGCAACATAACCATCATTGATGAATTTTTTCATCATTTCAGAAGTTTTTCCGTCAGCATTATAGCTTTCATTCGTTACATAAGTATTGTTCAAATATCTTTCTAACTCATCAGGAACGCCATTTTGGTTAATGTCAACCATTCTTCCTTTAGTGTCAACCGCTACTCCAGCAATAGAGTTTGGTTCAGCATCTAAATAATCCGGCACACCGTCTTGATCGCTATCGCTCATGTCATTTTCAATTTGACCTACACGTTTTTCAAGAGCATCAATTTCTTCTTGTTGCTTGCTAGTGATTGTTGCCCAATCTCCGTGAACTTTATGAGAACCAAAAGAATAAGATAAACCTAATGAAGTGGTGTACATACTACCGGCTAAGTTGTTATTTGAATCAGAATAAGAACCATCCCAATTGAAGTGTTGTCTAACATTTGAAATAAGTGTAAAATCAGCAGTTAAAGCTAAATTTTTAGTAATTCTAACTTCTGGGGTAAAACCAACCATGATTCCGCCATTCCACTCATTACGTCCTTCGTTGATTCCCATTTGAGGAGACATTTGAGCTACTTGAACTCCACCGTGGAATAACATTCCAAAACGACCTAAACTTTCTTGAATATCAAAAAGACGAGCTGCATTAATAACACCTTGAAGTCCAATTCTAATTTGTTGCATTTCGAAATCTAAACTTTCATCACTTAAGTTTTTAAGATTATCATAAGCTCCGTCTAATTTTAAACCAAAAGTAGGGCTAAACATATAACGTACTCCAAGTTCGTAATGGTTTATGGTAAAACTTCCTAGTACTTTATCAGGATTACTGGCAAAATAACCAGTAGAATAAGGTTTAATACCTTTACTTTGACCTGCATTTAATTCAATAGACCATTTATTGTATTCATCAACTTTAGATACTTCTGTAGAATCTTGTGCGAAAGAAGTTGCATATGCAAAGATTGACAGAGAAATAATAAGTAGGTTTTTCTTCATTTTGGTGTTTATTTTATTTTAGTGTTCAAATTTTATACGGGTGCAAAGATAGTTCAAAAGTTGAGATAATCAACTTTTTTGTTAAAAAATATAAAAAATAATCTCTTAATATAAAAGTAGTTAGCGATGAAATGCATATAGTTTACTTACATAATGAGGTAGAAATGATTTAGTTGAATTACGAAAACCTTTTCGCTAAATATGTTACATAATTCCAGCTGTTGCTGTTTTTAATCTTAATTTTGTAATTGAATTTAATATACTAACAATGAGATTTCATACTAGAAAATGGGTAAAACCCGAAGATTTGAATCCGAACGGAACGTTGTTTGGTGGTAGATTATTAGCTTGGATTGATGAAGAAGTTGCTCTGTATTCTATTATTCAACTAGAAAATGCAAAAGTAGTTACCAAGCACATGTCTGAAATAAATTTCAGAAGCTCAGCGAAGCCGGGTGATATTGTAGAGATTGGTATAGATGTAGTGAAATTTGGACACACTTCAATTTCACTTACTTGCGAAGTTCGAAATATCATGACACGCGAAACGATTATTTCTGTGGATTCAATCACCATGGTTAACTTGAGTGAAGACGGAAAACCCCTTGCTCATGGTAAAACCAAAATAGAATATGTAAAAGATAGGCTGGAGAAATAATTTATTAATTAGTCAAATATTTTCGTTCTACATAAAATGTTCCAAATGGAATAATTGATGCTATGCAGATTATTGCAAGTAGTTTTGTACTCCAGTTTAAACTAAATTTAAGTATAACTGCCAATAATATGTAAACTATAAAAAGAACTCCATGAGCCATTCCGATGGTTTTTACATAAATTTCTTGGTCAAATATGTATTTCATTGGCATGGCAAAAAATAAAAGTGCCAAAAGAGAAATACCTTCTAATAGAGCAGTTTTTTTAAAAAATTCTAACATATTATAACATTTGATAAATAGCAAATCCATAAACTACAAAACGCATCAGTCTTAAAAGGGCAAACAATAAGAAGTTTTTAAAATTAAATTTAATCATTCCTGCGGCCATAGCTGCCATTGCAAAAGGAAGCGGTAAAAGTGCTCCAACAGCAATTAGTAAACCTCCCCATTTACGCATATTAGCAATGTGTTTACTCATTTTTTCTACCATAAAATTATTTATAGAAGGAATAATCAGCATTGCTTTTCCTAATAAATAAGATATTACGCCTCCTAAATAAGATAGTACTGCTAGAAGTGATAGGTAAAGTATAGGGTAGTCGGTATTTTTTGTCCAAGCAATCCAAATGTCCGGTGGAAGTAATCCCAAAATTGATTCTGAAGCAAAAAACACAGAGAATATGGTTAAGTCACTATACCGTTGCGTCAATAATGTTAGAGCTTCATTGATATTTATAACATAATAATGTACGTAAAACAATGCACCAACAATTAATGCCGTTGGTAAAAAAGCACTTTTTAATCCATCAAGAATGAACTTGTAAAAACCAGTGTAGGTATAATACATGTGAAGTTGCCTCCATTTATTTTTTTTAATTTTTTCGCGTTGCATAATTAATGTGTATCAGCTTCTGTGATCGTTATCTCTGATTTGTTGTTGCTAAAATATAAAAATAAAAATCCTACTGTTCCACCAATTAAGGATGCAATTAGAATTCCAATTTTTGCTTGATGAATAAGTTCTGGATCTTTAAAAGCCAAGTTTGCTATAAATAATGACATTGTAAATCCAATTGAAGCTAATAAACCTACACCTATTAAATGTTTAAAGGTCATTCCCATTGGAAGTGGAGTCAGTTTTAATTTTACAAATAGAGCAGAAAGCCCAACTATGCCTATAAATTTTCCTAAAAGTAATCCGAAAATTATACCAATTGCAACATAGCTTATTCCCGTACTTGTAGAATCGGAAGAAATTGTAACACCTGCATTGGCTAAAGCAAAAATTGGCATTACTGCATAAGTTACAAAAGGGTGCATTCCGTGTTCCAAACGTTGAAGTGGTGTCATTGCCTGTTTAGATAGCGTTCGCATATCTTCCAATATGTGAAGTTGTTCCGGTGTAACGGTTGGTACTCCATTTGGATCGGCATGTTTAAATTTATTTAAATAATCTTTCATTTTTTCTACAAATCCAATTTCATCAACCTTCACATTAGCAGGGATAGTAAAAGCAGCTAACACTCCGGCAATGGTTGCGTGTACACCAGAGAGCAAAAAGGCCATCCAAACTCCTGCAATTCCTAAAATTCCGTAATAAAAGGTATTTCGTACGCCAAGTAAATTTGATGCAATTAATAAAATCATAAAAATAGATCCTATCATCAAACTTGTGAATGAAATATCAGAAGTATAAAAAAAGGCTATAACCAAAACGGCACCTAAATCATCAGCAATAGCTAAAACAGTTAAAAAAACTTTTAGTGAGGTTGGAACTCTTTTGCCCAGTAAAAATAAAACACCTAAAGCAAATGCAATATCAGTTGCCATTGGGATTCCCCATCCGCTGTGAGCTTCACCGGTTGGATTAAACAATAAATAGATTAAAGCCGGAAAAACCATACCGCCTAAGCCAGCTACAATAGGAAGAATAGCTTTCCTAGGGTTAGATAATTCACCACCTATAATTTCTCGTTTTAATTCTAATCCCACAACAAAGAAAAAAACAGCCATTAATCCGTCATTTATCCAATGGTGTAGCGTTTTGTCTAACATGAAATCACTGTCGATTCCGAAACTTATTTTATGTTCCCAAATGTGATGATAAGCATCTTTCCATGGAGAATTTGCTAAAATTAAAGCAACAACAGCAGAAAGAAATAAAACAATTCCTCCCGTAGTTGATTTACCAATAAAACGGTTAACAGGATCAATAACCCATTTGTCTATCGGAGTGATTTTAATTCTATACTTCATATTTATTTTAAAGGCTTTTGAAAAGGAGTGTAAAATTAAGAATATTCATTGAATATGAAACCGCAGATAAATTATTTTAATTGATTTTATGTATAATTTAACCTTTTAGCAATAGTGCAATTGAAATTTTGAAATTAATTAACCTAAAAATTGAATAGTAGGACTTTATCTGCTTATTTTTGCAAAAACCGAATTTTTAAATTTTCATAATGTCAAAAAAAGATATATTACTAGAAATTGAAGAGAAGAAAAAGCTCTACAGCTATCAGTTGGGTGATATTGATCGTATTTTTGATAAGATTGAAAATGCTCCACACAACTATCATCTACTTTATCAATTGCCTACAGGGGGAGGGAAAACAGTTGTTTTTTCTGAAATCACACGACGATATTTAGAAAAATTTGACAAAAAAGTAGTGGTTTTAACACATCGAATTGAGTTGTGTAAACAAACCTCAAAAATGTTGAAAGGATTTGATGTAAAGAATAAAGTTATCAACAGCATTGTTAAAGAATTACCGGATCAAGATGAATATTCTTGTTTTGTTGCAATGGTTGAAACATTGAAAAATCGGCTGAACGATGAAAAATTACTTATTGATAATGTTGGTTTATTAATTATTGATGAAGCTCATTTTAATTCGTTTAGAAAATTATTTCATGCTTTTAAAAATACATTCTTTCTTGGTGTTACTGCCACACCCTTGAGTTCCAATATCAAACTTCCAATGAATGAAAATTATCATGAACTTATTGTGGGTAATAGCATTGGTTCGTTGATTGATAAAGGCTATTTGGCCAAAGCAACGACTTACAGCTATGATGTTGGTTTAACTTCGTTAAAAATTGGTATAAATGGCGATTATACAGTAAAATCGTCTGATGAACTTTATACCAATATGGCTATGCAGGAAAAATTAGTACATGCTTATACTGCTCATTCATTTGGAAAGAAAACCTTAATTTTTAATAACGGAATAATCACATCATTAGGTGTTTTAGATGTTTTTAGAGAAGCAGGGTTTAAAAATATCAAACATTTAGATAACACAAATTCAAATGACGAACGTAAAGATATTCTAAAATGGTTTAAAGAAACACCGGATGCAATTTTAACATCAGTTGGAATTTTAACTACAGGATTTGATGAACCTACGGTTGAATCGATTATTCTTAATCGTGCTACAAAATCTTTAACGCTTTATTTTCAGATGATTGGTCGCGGTTCGAGAAAACTACCTAATAAAGATGAATTTACTATCATTGATTTAGGAAATAATGCAGCTAGATTCGGACTTTGGACAGATAAGTTGGATTGGCAGCATATTTTTAAATACCCGGAACAATACATTCACAATTTAAAAGGTGATGTAGAAATTGAATTAAATTTCTTTTATAAAATGCCCCCTGAACTTCGGGCAAAGTTTGGCAACACTGTAAACATAGATTTTGATATTGAATCAGAATATCGTGTAGCTTTAGCAAATAACCTCCGTCCAAAAGTAGTAATTGAAAAATCAATCGATCATCATGCTTCAATGTGTGTTGATAATTCAGAAACTTTAATGGAGGCAAAACTTTTAGCCAAAGAATTAGCAGATGATATCGAAAGTAGAGTACGGCATTTTGCAAATTGTTTAAGTAGTTCAACCAAAAATTACCGCGATTGGTTAATTGAAGATTATAAAACACGTCTTTCAATAGTTATTGGTCGAAAATTTCGAGAAAAACTCTTTTCGGAGGAATAATTCTGTCTTATTTTATGTTAAAATTTTAAGCTTTTTACCCTGTTTAAAATTTAATTTACCGTTTATCGACTATTTAGGTTACTCATCTTTTAGGTGTGTATTTCGTCGATGAAATGAGTGTTTTCAACAGATTTCAAGGTTTTTATTTTGTGTGGTATATAATTAGTTTTACATTTGATTTGTGTTTTACAGATTGAAGAATTAATTAATAAAATGTTACTATAGTTTTTATCAAGTAAATCACTTTTTTTTAGAGTCGTCCCCAAAAGCCGGCGTTCCAAAAAAATACCACAAACCACCCTAAGATTGTTAAAGTGCACCAAATTGTCTGGTTCTGCATAGGCAGATTCATCGACGAACGGAATTTTATTATCTAAAAGTTATGAGCAAAAAGCACGATGTAATGTTAATTTTAGAAGGTACTTATCCTTTTAATGGCGGTGGAGTTTCTACATGGGCTCACATGCTTTGTAATGAAGTGAAAAATTCAAACTTTACACTTTATTCCATTAACGCAGAATTTGAGTCTAAAACCAAATATAAACTAAGCGAAAACGTAAAAAGCCTAATTCAAGTTCCACTTTGGTCTCCAATGGAGCCCCAGGAAATGATTGATTATGGCAAAAAATACTATAAAATTATTTCCCGAAAGGAAAAAAACGATTTAGATAAAATCAATCAGGTTTTTATTCCTGTTTTTCAAGATTTACTTAGACACATTTTTTCAAATAATAGAGATGTGAGAGCTTTTGATGAAACCATCCAAAAAATGTGGCGTTATTTTCAAAAGCACGATTACAAAAAAACGATGAAAAGTGAGCCTGTATGGAGAACTTTTTGTTATATGGTTTCTGATTTGAATTCTGAACAAGAAAACGAAAAAGTATCATTATATGATTTAACATCCGGAATGCGTTGGATTTACCGTTTTTTAATTCCGCTTTCTGTTGATGTACCAAGAGTTGATGTTTCTCATTTAACCTTATCCGGTTTTCCTGTAATTCCTGCTTTAGTTTTAAAGTATAAATATGGAACACCTATGATTGTTACCGAGCACGGTGTTTTTATTCGTGAACGTTTATTAGCAATCAACTCTTCAGAATATTCATTTTTCCTTAAAAAGATGTTGATTAAATTTTCTGAATGTGTTACTGAATTGGTTTATTACAAAGCAGATAAAATTCTGTCTGTAAACAAGTTCAATATCAAATGGGAGAAAATGTACGGAGCAGATCCGGAAAAAATTGAAATTATTTATAACGGAATCGATCACAACGTATTTAAACCAGCACCAAAACCGGAACATTTAAAAGATATTCCAACAGTGGTGGCAGCTGCACGTATTTTTGATTTGAAAGATATTGTTACGATGATAAAATCATGTGAAGTAGCAAAACGTCAAATTCCGAATATTCAGTATTTGGTTTATGGTGACAATAATGCTGTTCCTGAATATACTGCAGAATGCGAACGGTTGATTGATGAATTGGATTTGAGAGACAATTTCAAATTAGCAGGTTATCATGAAAATCCAAGCGAATTGTTTTGTGAAGGTGATATTTCGATACTAACTTCTATTTCCGAAGGTTTTCCATACACCGTATTGGAATCAATGAGTTGTGGAATTCCTGTTGTTGCAACAGATGTTGGTGGAGTAACCGAAGCTTTAGATAATTCTTGTGGTTATATTTGTAAACCAAAAGATGCCGAAGATATTGGAAATAGAGTAGTGGAGCTTCTTAACAACAAAGAATTAAGAGAGCAAATGGGAATTAATGCAAGAAAAAAAGTAATTGATAATTTCACCATTGGAAAATTCATCAATGCTTATGAAGAAGTATATGAAAGAGTTGTTACTCGTGAAGTTAAAGAAGTACAAATGCCAATTTTAATCCAATCACTTGATGAAATACAATCTGTAAAAGCCTCATAAACCCCACCCAAATTTACACCTAGACCCAAACCTAACCAAAAATAGAATGTATGTGTTCTACTAATGCAAAATGGAAAAGCATAGTGAAAATATAAAAGTATTAATAAATAATGTAAAAGATAAAATAGGTAAACCGGTGAGCAGCAGAGTTGTAGCCGCTACCATAGAATCTTTTGGCATTAGAGATATCGATACACAAGCTGATTATGGTGTTTCAGACATTCAGGATTTAGCAAATTATGTCTATAGACAACTTACAACGTCTTTGGAGCATAAAGAGAGTTTGAATGTCAAACAACGTGAATACATAGAAACCAATCCGGAAACTATTCAACTTTCGGATTACATGGCTGTTAAAGCTAAAATTTTTGCTCAGTATTATCCTCTCGGAATTTTTCATCTTCTTCCTGTTTTTCTTCAAATTGCTGCTATTGTTGTTTTTGGTTATTCGTTGTGGACACACGTTCATTTTAATCATTTGCAATCTACAGCAGTTGTTTTAGGTGTAATTATTGGTATTGTTTCCACTGGAGGATTTGTTCAAGTAATAGGTCGTCAAGCTACTTTTTATTGGAACTATCTTGATTATTCTATGACTAAAAAAACCATCGATTATCTTTTAAAATTAGGCATTAAAACACTTTTTGTTGTTTTTGCAGTCATACTATTTGTGAATTCTTTTATTCATATTTATCCTTATAAAGTACTGTTTATCATATTTGCTTATGCATTTTTAATAGGCGTTCTTTTACTGGTTTTAGCACCATTGCACACAATCAGACAACGTTGGATGATTACTGTTGCTGTTATTTTGGGAACTTTTGTAACAGTTGTTTTAAATAAATATACTAACCTTTTAATTTATTATACGCATTGGTTTGGGATTAGCGTTGCAATCATTTCAGCTAAAACGTATTTGCATTTTTTCTTTAAAAGTTTTTTAAGAAAGCATCCGCCAAAAGCAGATTTAAACATTAAAACATCAGTGTTTATTTATCAAAATCATCGTTATTTTTTATACGGAATTTGTGTTTACTTATTTATCTTTATTGATAGAATTCTTGCTTGGTCTACAACGGCCGATGGTCAGCTTCCTTTTTTAATTTATTTTGAAAAAGATTATGAACTTGGAATGGATATGGCAATTTTGGTTTTCCTTTTATTATCAGGAGTTTTAGAATTCAGTATTGCTTCGTTTACTCGCTTTTTAGATATTACACAAAAGTTGGTGCAGTTTGAAAATTCAAAACTATTCAATAAAGAATTGCATAAATTATATTGGCAAAATATCATTATTTTATTGATAACTGCAGCAGTAATTTTTGTAATTATCTATCAATTGATGTTTGCTTCTTGGGGTTACAAAGGTCAATTTCACGAAGAATTAGGAAAATTAAGTGTAAAAGTTACTTACATTGGCGGTTTAGGCTATTTCTTCTTAGCTTGGGGAATGCTTAATACGCTGTATTTGTTTACTTTAGGTCAAACAGAACAACCACTAAAAGGAATTATTTATGCAATAGCAATAAACCTTACAGTTGGTTTTATTCTTAGCCGATTTGTGAGTTTTGAATATAGTGTTGTGGGAATGTTAGCCGGAGCCATGTTTTTTATGTTTTACACACTAAAACACATTTTCCGTTTTTTCAAAAAACTTGATTATCATTATTATGCGTCGTTTTAATTTGTTTTTATGGCTTTTGCCATCGTTGCTTTCCACTCCTGTTTTCAGCAATCCTGTTAACAAGAGCACTGTTTTGGTATGCTACGGTAAATTAGATCCAGCTAAAATTAAAGGGTATAACTATGTTATTTTAGAGGAAAAAAACTTTAAAACCGAAGACATTAAGCAAATAAAAAAGAATAATAAAAATGTTTTGGCCTACATTAGTTTAGGTGAAGTAAACAGTAATGCAATACATTATAAATTATTAAAAAACAGAACATTAGGAAAAAACAATAATTGGGATAGTTATTATTTAAATTTAAAAGACAAATCAACTTCGGTGGTCTTAATGTCGTTAATTAAAAAAGTATTAGACAAAGGTTTTGATGGTTTATTTTTAGATAATATTGATAATTTTTCGTCATTCGGTCCTCAATTTGCTCAACGAAATGAACTGGTTTCCTTAATTCAAAGAATTAAAAAAGAATATCCTAATCATGTTTTGGTTCAAAATTCAGGATTAGAATTAATTCCGGACACCAAAAACTTCATCGAATCGGTTTTATTTGAATCGGTTGCAACAGATTTCAGTTTCACAGATAACACATATAAACTTAGAGAAAACAATGATTTTACAATTCGATTGAAAAACATAATAGAAGCAAGTTCTAAATATAAAATTCCGGTTTTACTCATCGAATATGCAGATAACAAACTACTTTATGATCAAATTGTAAAACGTCTCTCATCAACCAACTTTGAGTATTTTATTGGAAAAATAGATTTACAATCTGTTCCCAATTTCACAAAATAAATCATGATACTTTCTAGCTCCATATTATTAGGTTTCATTCGGCTCGTTTTCTTGCTTATGTTTTTGTATTACTGCAACAACAAGTTAGTTAAACGTGAATATAGTCACAATTTATTGCAGTTTATTGTAAATGAGTGGTTTAAGTACGGAAGTTTATCGCTGGTTATTATTTTTGTTCTAATACAATTTAATGTTTACAGTCTAATTAATTATGTTCTAATCATGATGTTCGTGGTTTTGGTTGATGTAGTTGGTATTAAAAATTTTAAAAACCCGGTACGTTATTTCAAAGACACAGCCAAGTCTCGTTTTTTTGAATTTTTAAAAGATACTGAAAACAAAAAACCCATCAGAGAACTTGTTCAATTAGAAAAGCCAAAAAAATTAAAGGATGATCGTGTTTTTATTTTTTATGCAACTATAGTTTTAATAGTAGGAGCATTTATTGGGAGATATTATTTTTATATTTATGACACCTATCTACTTTCCGATTTGTGGGTGGCAAACTTGAATAAGGTTATCCTTTTTGATGAAAACATTTGGTTCGGCGGAACAGTTTCAGTTGAAGGCGAATTAGCCATGAGTAATTTATATTCTAAACTAGTTGACGTGAGTCCGGAAGTTGGTTTGCAAAGTTTAGCAATTCTTGAAGACATTATACTGAGTTTGGTAGTTTTTTGGTCGATACGTAAAATCTCTTCCTCAAAAATTTTAGCTCCAATGGTAGCTTTTCTTACCTATGTTTTTCTATATACATTTTCTCCAATTGAAATTCACTATTTGTTACAAAATGAGCCTGTTTTAATGGGATTAACATTTGCCATACCTTCTATGGTTTATATTCTTAAGCCTGATGTTATAAATTTTAAAAAAATAAATTATTTCACCAGTTTAACCATTTGTTTTATTGCAATCGGATTAATCGATTTGTTTACCTTATTAATTCTGATGCCACCATTTTTTATAATTGCTTTGGTGTTTGTAAACAAAAACTATTTAATATTTAAATGGATAGCTCTTTTGGCTTACATACTGGGAACAGGTTCTGTTTTGGTAACCTATTTTCTAATGTGTCAATACTATCAAAACGACTTTTTAATTTTCTTGCAGTCAAGTTTAATTTCAGTGACATCATTTACCTATATGCCTAATTTGATTATTCCGTTTGATGAATTATTAAAATATTATCAATACGGTTCATTGTTTAGCATCATTATTTTACCTTTTTTAATTTGGTATAAAAAAGAGCAATGGAAACCTTCGTTGGTTTTTATGTTATATTTCAATCTTTTAGTAACATTGAGTTTTATTCATGTAGAATGGATTGATTCTGATTTGTTACGTTTGGCATTATCTGTTTTTATTCCAATTTGTTTCGGAATTACGGCAGCTGTTTTGTTAAGAGTATTATTTCCTATTTATAAAAAAGTGTTTCGATTTAAAGTACCAATTGCTGTAGCAGTTTCACTTTTGGCCTTTGGTGGAATTATTTATTCGCAAATACACCCACTTAAAAACATCAAAACCTCAGACAAAACACCTCGAATGGTTTTAGATGCGTATGATAAAATTCTGCATGAATATTTTCCACATAGCTATGCGGTTGTGAATGATAATATCGCACAAACTTTAAGTTTAAACAAACACTTTTTTATTAACTACGAAGACTTTTTATTCAGTTACTTAGAAAGTGATTCCATCTATCATTACAACAGAAAGAAACCAAAATTTTTTGTTGAAAATCCGCAATACGTAATTCCTAAAAGTGTTTTGGTATTTGTTTATCATGACAACACAGAAACAGAAAATCATTTTGCCGATCAAAATCAATTAGAACCCCTGTTAAAGGAACATATTAACACGTTAGAAAAAAGAGGTAGAAAAGTCTCTTTGTATTACGAAAGCCCCTACGTAAACGTGTATGAAATTGAAAACGAACCCAAATCAAGTAAGATTGATGACCTAATCTATTAAGTATGAAAACCCGTGCAAACTTAAATCGAATAATCATACACAGCCTCATGGCTTTTGTGTTGATTTTTTCAAGCTGTGCCGACTTTGATGCGATAATGAATCCCAACAATATTGATTTATTTTCAAAAGATAAAGATGGAAAAAACAGTTCATTAAGACATTATTCAGACACCGATTTAAATCTTCCTCCTTTGGTAGAATATGTCGTAGATTTTGAAAATCCAATCAGTGTAAAATACAGCAATCACATCAAAAAACTATGTAATTACACAAAAATTCCATTCAAAAACATCAATATTAAAGCTTGGAATGCAAACTTAGAAATTGCACCTTCAACTCGTGTTCTGTGTGTTTTGGAAACAAAAAAACTAAATGATGCTTCAGTAGCTAAAATTTTAAAATTCGTTTCAGATGGTGGAACGCTATATCTTCCGTTTGCTTGTGAAGATAAACGTTTTGGTTTTATGATCGGAATGAAAACAAATTCAGATTATTTAACCGATGTAACTTCTGTTGGAATTAATTTTAAAGAAAATTTTATTCCAACTTTAGCAGGAACTTCTACCCGAGAATCAATTATTCATTTCGGGATGAGTGGCGAAAATTTTGATTTAACTAAAATTAAAATCTATGCCACATCCATTAATAATCCATCTTATCCGGCCATTTTAGAGTCCAAAATAGGGAAGGGGAGAGTCATCAATTTGAATTCTACCTTTGAATTTGAAAAAATGGATAGAGGATTATTATTTTCAGGAATGATGATGGGTTTAGAAGGAATTCCATATCCAATTGCCAACACCAGTACAATCTTTTTAGATGATTTTCCTTCGCCATTATACGACACAAAAATGGAACCTATAAAATCTGAAATGAATCTTTCCATTTCCGATTTTGTTAGAAATGTTTGGTGGCCGGACATGAAAGATTTAGCCAAGAAATATCAAATTAGCTACACTGCTGTTCCCGCTTTTGATTATAATGCCAAAACTGATCCTCCTTTTTTATTCAGTCAATGGGATGCTAAAAAAGTTTCTACCGGAGGTAGGGTAGAACCCGTGAGTAGTTGGTTAATGAGAGACTGTATCAAAAACGGACACGAATTGGGATTTCATGGCTATAACCACGTTTCATTGGTAAAAAGAGATTGGAAAAAACCCGAATTTATAGTTACTGCATTAGAAGGAGTTCAAAAAAAATGGAAAGTAAGCAGCTTTGGCGATTTGCCAATTTCATATGTTCCGCCGTCAAATTATATTGATCAAATGGGATTAAAAAGACTAAAAGAAGGACTTCCTTCCATTAGTTTTATGTGTAGTTTATATTTAGGTGAAACGTATGATGGTGGAAACCGCGAGTTTGATTTTGATCCGTATCATCACGGGATGTTTGATTATCCTCGTATTTCAAGTGGTTTTGAAGTGGATAATAATTCAAAATACAACATTCAATCCATGTATTTATACACCGGGATTTGGAATCATTTTGTGCATCCGGATGATGTTTATCAAATTCCAAGTCCGTTTAACAAAAGTGCCGGTGATTTTGAACTAAGAAATGCAAAAGGATTAGGATGGCGAAAAACCAAAGGAAAATCGGGCGGATTAATGGCTCAATTTGATAAATATCTAAAAGAATTTACTACAGCATTTCCGCAATCACGCTTTTTAAATGCCGGCGAAGGAGGCTTTATTGCGTTAGACTGGAGAGCTTCAAAATTTAATCATAAATCATACGACGGAAAATATATTGTAGAAGAATTAAATCCGGAAAATTCAATGTCTAACAGTCAGTATTGGTTTCTGTACGGATCGTTAGAAAATGCTGAAAACATTGAACTTCAATTAAAATCAATTGCTGTAATTTTTTCAAAAACAAAATATTTGAATGGATATTTATATTCTGTTTACACCAATGAACCTGTTATTAAAATTAAAGATTATCGCGAATACAGAGATAAAGAACTAGATTTTATTTATAATAAAGTGCAAAATGATTATTACACTTACATTGCAAAAGTGAAAGTTTTTGAACAAGGCGAAGAAGATAGTGCCGAGAATTATGAAGAAGAAATCAGATTAGAGAAAGCCGCATTAAAACAACGCATGCTTGCAGAACCAAAAATAGATTATCCAACCTGGAATAAATATGCAGAATACATGTCTTGGGACAACAAAGGCGATGAAGTTTGGACTATGTTAGAAAAACATTGTACAAAATATCCAACTAAAGAAAATGTTATGTATTCTGTAGAATTAGATAGATTAATTGGTTATCCAAACGATTTAGCTATGGAAAAATGGATAAATGCTCAATTGTTGGTTAATCCGAGAGATAAAGATTTGTTAAACAGTTATGTAGCTAATTTTAATACACCGGAAAATAGAGAAAAAATTAAACAAGCTTTAATTGCCCTTTTGGGTGTTGATACCGGAAAACAAAGTATGTTTAACTATCTTCAACATTTACTTTGGTATGAACCTCAAACAGCTTTGGTTGAATTAGAAAAAATCGAACCCTCCGAAGATTACCGAGAGCTAGCCACCAATATTACATGGCTTTATGCTAACGAAAAAAACTATCAAAAAGCCTACGATTGGTCATTTTACAGTAATGAAATTGATATTGCCAACAAAATGGAATGGTTATTTCAGTTGAAACAGTATGATAATTTAATCAATGAATACAACAGTCATATGGATAAAAATCCGGATGATTATAAAACAAAAGCATTGATGGCAAATTATTACCATGATATGGGTAAATTCAAAGAAGCATGGATTTTAGCAAGCGAATTACCGGAATCAAAAGAAAAAGAATCGCTTAGAAAAGCATTAAATGCAGATGTTGTTTATCAAGATGAATTTTTACAACAAGATTTATTAGCCAATTATCCTGAATTGTTTTTAGACAACGTGAGAATGGCCGTCACTAAAACCAATCGTTTAAAATATGGTAATTTTATTGAATCTGAAAATGAAATTCAAACCAACAAAGACCGTACAGCTTCATTAGCAACAAGACATTCTTATAATTTTTATGATAAGAAGAAGAACCTTCATCGATTTGCTGGTACATATTCTGAATTTTTCCCTTTAATTCGTTCTACGGTTGATACGATTATTGGTGATTCTAGTTCACAGAATAATCAAGACAATCAGCAATTAATTATTTCAGACGATAATAAATTTACCAGAGTTTACGGTGTAGAATATCAATATAAAAATCCGTTTTCATTTGATAAATATCAATATTGGTCCAGAATTAGATTTGAAATGGATAATTATCAACAAACCTATTTTCAGTTTGGTGCCGGTGTAAATAAAACATTCAAGAAAAATTTCAGTTCAGCTCAAGTCAATGTTTTTCCGGTTCAAACCGCTCCCGGACATGCCAAAGAGATTTATCATGTTCAATCGGTTCTGTATCAAAGTGTTTATTTTATGAAGAAAATTAATGCTACATTGGGAATTGAATCGAATTATTATACTAAAAGTAAAACGAATACCGATTTTATCACCGATAATAACATTGACATTTCTGCCACTTTGCGAGTTGCATGGGATGATGGTGAAGAGAAAAAATCTAGGTTAATTCCGTTTTTAGAATCTTCTATTCAAACCGGATCAGCCGATATAAGTGATGGTTATCCGTATTGGATGTTAGACAAACGTCTATTCGGTGGAGGAGGACTTAGCTACAGTTACGGTCTAGAAGCCAATGATTTTAAAGCAAAAGTAGAAGCCGCTTACTTTTTTGATGATTATGCCGATGTATTTCAACGATTTTCAGGAACAATTTCCTATCGATTGTTTAATTATACAGCTCTAGTAGCCGGTTTTGAAATATTTAATCAAGATAAATTTTATTCTAATACGGTACAATTTGGTTTAAAACATAGTTTTAGAGAAAAGAATCGTACCAAATAAAAAATGATGAAGTACAAAAGTTTGTACTTCATCATCCCTATAAAAAACATGAACTTGTTTTAGTGTTTCACTATAAATCTTCTGGAATCATTGATTTCTCCGTTATTAAACTGAATGAAATAAACACCATTAGTTAAGACTTGCGTGTCAAAACTTACTTTATTTCCGCTTTGAGTTGAATTCAATTTCATTTGTTGACCTAATGAATTATAAACTGTAAAGCTATATTCAGATGCTGCATCCATTTCAACAATTAACTCATTATCAGCAGGAACTGGGTGTAAAACAACTTTCAAACGGTTGTTGTCGGCAATACCAAGAGTTTCTGTAATTTCAATTTTGTGGTTCAATCTATTGTAACCGGTTGATGCTTCCCACATATTATTGTTAGCAAAACGAATTGCATATTCCGGTCTGTTTGCTAAAGAGGCATAAGCATCAGGAAGGTGTAAAAACAAATCATAATTTCCTGGAATAATTCCTTCCGGTAAAGTTAGATTTTCTGTAATAGTTACTTGATCTTGCCAATTTCTCGGATCAGAATCCAACATAATTGAAAAAACATCATTTGTAGATACATTTTTCAAAACAATATAAGCATAACGCTCATTAAATGGAGCTGCATAACCAACATTATTGATGTTTAAGGTAACAGACAATTGATTACTTAACGAAACAGTTTGTGGTAGTACTGCACTAGTTAATACAAAACGATAGCCAAGATTTTTTTGAATCTCCTGATAACAATCTCCTGTTTGCCATCCATTTATAACACTTGGGTGATAATCTAAATTAAGATAGGACCAGTGAAATTTAGCCATTTCAAATTGAGCAGTCGAACAATTTGTTCTCGATTCAAATACTGCACATGTTTCACCGCCCATTGGTACAAATTGTGTTTCTTGATCTAAATAAGGATATTCAGTATTCACATTAGTGTAAGTTCCAACATCTGTATTACTTGATAAAAAACAATCATTGTGGTGTCCAATTCTAGCTAAACTTGTGTTTGTGTATGCTTGACTCGGTGGGAGAGGAGTAGTAGTGTTATACATTTGCTGTTTCATCTTTGGATAACGAATCTGAACCGCTCTTGTGTTTGGTAAAGCATTCAAAATAGCATCTGTAATATTTTTTCGGTGAGCATAATTTGAAGAAGTTAAACTAGTTCCATTATAACCCCAACCGCCAAATTCGGCTTGGTCGGTATAATACCATTCTCCCCAAGCACCAATAAATCCGGCTTGCATAACGGCAATAACATCAGCATTCGCAATTAATAAAGGCTTGATTTGGTTAATGTGTTCTAACATTCTTGCCTTAGTAGCATCTAACACAACATCATCTCCATAATCATCTGAATAAGCAAAACGAATTACACTTTTTAATCCGGCATTACGAATTCGATTAAAATCCGTTTGCATATTATCCAAATAAGATTGAGGAATGGTAGTATTCACATAATCATTCAAATAAAAATACCTAAAAATCAATGTGATATTCTGATTTGTACGATAGTTTGTCAATGACGATTGGTTCAAAAGATTATAACCACTTGACGATGAAGATTCCGTATCACTGTACTTATAAAATCCACGTTCCGGATTTGGAAAGTTTGCACTCGACGCAGTATACGTAACTGTAGTAGTTTGTGCACCTCCGTAAATAAACAGAAGAGCACCAAAAAAGGTAAAAACTTTTCTCATAGTAGTAGGTTAGTTTTTTGTGCTAAATTTGGGTTAGCGGATTAAACGTTTTAGTTTTATTAGTATAATACGATGTTGTGGCTCATTGTATTACGGATTCAAATATAGATGAAATGTCTTTTTTTATCGATGAACTACGTTAAAAAAATACGTAAAAAATCGATGAAATGCATATAATACAAATTACTGTAAGATTATGATTATGAATTAACATAATTTTATGTAGGTTTTGATTCACTTTTTTTGAAGATTTGTGAGAATTATTAGCTTCTAATTATCAGTGAGTTAAGAATTTGACTACTTAGTTTTTATTAATTATTCTGAAAACAAATTTTAGAAGAATTAAAAGCAACTTTTTCAGATGATTTTCGAGCCCTTCATAGATTAAATAAAATTAATCATATTGAACTATAATTTATATTATGTAAAATAGAATATTTTGTAAAAAGACTTCATATCCTTCTATTACTGATAAATACAAATAATAATGATACAAGAACAAATGCTAGCGATATTCCAATACTATTTATCACTACACTCGTATAACCAATTGTATTTATATTCAAAAACGGATACGGATAATGATTTGAATAATTTCCAATCAATAAAACTGTAATTAAATATAGTATCGGAAAAATTAAAATTTTAAAAATGAATTTATACGATATAGAAATTTCGTTTTTAGCCATATACCAATACATTACAAAAACTATCGGATTTATAACATGTAACAACTCGTCAACAATTCGCTGCAAACCGGTTGGATTCCAAATAAAACGCAAAATAACATTATAGACGATGGCTACAATGCTAATGTAAACTGCAATAGCTGTTTGTACTTTATACGATTTAAAAAATGAAGAAAAATTAAATAAGTTTGATGTAAAACAGATCGATACTAAAATATTAGACAAAATCGTGAAAAAAGTAAAAAAACGAACAATAGTGTCGAAAACAGCAACTTCTCTATTTTGAATCATGATGATAAATTGAGTGATCAATGAAAACCATCCTAACAGGAATCCTAAAATCAAAATAAATTTTCTATTTTGCATACTATTCTATTTTTGATAAAGTTAATAAATCTGATTGTAAATTTGAATCTACTCTTAGAATTTATGTAACTTTATCGTTTTAATTACTATTGGTATGAAAAACTCAATTGCTGAACGAATAGCGGATTTTCTCAAAAATTTTCCACCTTTTTTCAGTCTTACCTATCCTGAATTAGTCTCAATTTCTAATGAAATTCAGGTAGTTCATGTAGAAAAAAACCATGTTTTATTCAAAATTGGTGATAAAACACATCCTTTTTTTTATGTTGTAAAAGAAGGTGCTATCGGACTTTCCGTTACTTCTGATGCCGAAGAAACCCTAATTGATAAATGTGATGAAGGTGATATTCTCGGTCTTCGTCCCTTTTTTGCCAAAGACAATTACTTAATGACAGCCAAAGCCCGCGAAGAAAGTCTTTTGTATGCCATTCCAATCGAAGTTTTTAAACCTTATGTAAGTCAAAATGCTGAAGTTTTGAGCTTTTTATTAGAAAGTTTTGCTTCCAACACCAGAAACCCTTACGATAAAGAAAATAAAGGAAAATTGATTTCCGAAAATGTGATTTATGATGAACAAAGTTCTGAAATTCAATATTTTCAACCAATTTCATATACAAAAAGTCCAATTACAGCTTCCAGAAAAGATATTGTGAAATTTGTGGCACAAACCATGACACAAAGCAAAATTGGAAGCGTAATTATTCAAGATAATAATCTTCCGGTTGGAATTGTGACCGATAAAGATTTACGATCAAAAATCGCCACTGGCCTCTTTCCTATTGATATTACAGTCGATCAAATCATGTCGGCTCCGGTAATTACTGTGGCGGAAAATATTTCTATTGCCGAAACCCAAATGATGATGCTCAAACATAATGTTGGCCATCTTTGTGTTACCGTTGATGGAACCAATAAATCAAAAATCATGGGAATTATTTCCGAACATGATGTTGTAGCAGCACAAGCAAATAATCCCGGCGTTTTGCTTAAACAAACCAAACGGGCAACTCGTTCTAAAGAATTAAAAGCCGTTCGTGAAAAACTAAACGATTTGATTCAGAATTCGTTAGATAAAAATATTCCAATTCAACATATTTCTAATATTGTAGGCGAAATCAATATTGCTATCACCAAAAGAGCCGTTGAATTAGCCATTGAAAAAATGGAAGAGCAACCCCCTACTCGATTTGCTTGGATGAATATTGGAAGCCAAGGCCGTAAAGAGCAATTATTGATGACTGATCAAGATAATGCCTTAGTTTTTGAAGATGTGGAAGAAGAACGTTATGACGATGTGAAAAAATATTTCCTCGAATTAGCCGAAAAAGTGACCAAAACACTCAATAAAGTTGGTTACGAATTTTGTCCGGCAGACATGATGGCCAGCAATCCTATGTGGTGCAAATCGGTTACAGATTGGAACAAACAATATAATTCGTGGATTAATAAACCCGGTGAAAAAGGAATTTTGATGTGTTCCATTTTCTTTGATTATGATTTTATAGTTGGTGATGAAAATTTAGTTGATTTGATTACAGAAAACATCTTTGCTAATGTTCACAACAACCAATTATTTTTTGCTTATTTGGGTACGGATGCATTGAAAAATCCACCGCCTTTAGGCTTTTTCCGTCAGTTTCTGGTGGAAGATGATGGTGAACACAAAGATACTTTTGATATTAAAAGCCGAGCCATCATGCCATTGGTTGATGCTGCTCGTTTGCTGGTTTTAAGTCAAGGTGTAAGAGGCATCAACAATACCTATCAACGGTACAAAAAAATGGCCGAATTAGAACCTCAAAACGCTGATTTATTTGAAAGTTGTGCCGAAGCTTTTTCCACACTTTCACTCTTTAGAACCGAAGAAGGTTTACTAAATAGTAATAATGGTAGGTATTTGAATTTGAATGAGTTATCGAAATCAGATAAAGTAAAGCTTAAAAACGCTTTTCAACCAATTCGGGATATTCAGGATGCTATAAAAAATCGTTTTCAACTCACTTATTTCACCTAAACTATGGTATTAGATTGGTTTAAAAAAGTAAGCAAAGATTATCCGAAATTTTGGGAAAATTATCTCGAAAATTTTGAGAGCGAACCCGATCCTTCAAAACCAAAAAGATATGTGGTTTTTGATTGTGAAACTACCGGATTAGATTATCGCAAAGATGTTATTCTATCTATTGGAGCAGTTACTGTGATTGATAGTTCTGTGATTGTGAATGATTCGCTGGAGCTTTTCTTAAAACAAGCTATTTATAAACCGGAAGTTGCTTCTATTCACGGAATTTTGAAAGAAGGAAAAGAAGAAAAAATTGTAGAAGCCGAAGCTGTCATTCGATTTTTAGAATTCATCAAAAACGCCACTTTAATCGGTCACAATGTGAATTTTGATATCGAAATGATTAACCAAGCTCTCAAACGTTTAGACGTAGGAAAACTCAAAAACGATAGCATGGATACCGATGCTATGTATCAAAAATTCAAAGGTTTGCAAGAAGATCAACACTCTACGTTAGACGAACTTTGCAAAGTTTTAAAAGTAGAAAGAAGCGACCGTCACACAGCTTCCGGTGATGCTTTTATTACAGCTTTGGTGTTTTTAAAGTTGAAGAAAAGGCTTTTGATTGGATAAAAATTAACTTTCATAACCATTTCAAAATCCCTTCTTCTTGTTCTTTCTACTTTTTTATACTACTTTTGCCGCTCTATGAAAAAAGCAGCTACTTCAACTTCTCAGCTTACGCCGCCTTGATGGTGGGTTAATTCTTTTTTAATTTCCAATAATTTTATTGGTTCATTTTTTACATCCATTTCTTTTTTGGACAAAATATCATTTTAAACATATTCAAACTATTTATATGCAAAAAGTCATTAATTTATTCGATTTTAAACAAAAAGTAGATTATAAAACAGAAATACTATCAGGATTAACCGTTGCCTTAGCTTTAGTTCCAGAAGCAGTTGCATTTGCAATGATAGCAGGAGTTTCGCCATTAGTCGGACTTTATGCCGCTTTTATGATGGGATTAGTGACCAGTATTTTAGGTGGTCGTCCCGGAATGATTTCCGGTGCTACAGGTGCTGTTGCAGTTGTTGTGGTTACTTTAGCCCAAAGTCATGGAGTGGAATATATTTTTGCCACCGTAATTATTGCCGGAATTATTCAAATGGCAGCAGGTTTTTTAAAATTGGGTAAACTCATTCGATTGGTTCCGCATCCCGTAATTTTTGGATTTGTAAACGGTTTGGCCATCATCATTTTTATGTCGCAATTAGATCAATTTAAAGACATTTCAGGAAATTGGTTAACAGGAGGAAATCTGTATTTATTACTTGGTTTAGTATTTTTAACTATGTTAATAATTTGGGGCTTACCAAAATTAACCAAAGCAATTCCGGCTTCATTAACTGCTATTTTAGTTGTTTTCGGATTGGTTTATTTCTTAAAATTAGATACTAAAACGGTTGGTGATATCGCTTCAATCAAAGGAGGTTTTCCGCCGTTTCACATCCCTTCCATCCCATTTACATTTGAAACATTACAAATAATTTTCCCGTATGCAGCCATTGTTGCCGGAGTTGGTTTGATAGAAAGTTTGCTAACTTTAAACATTGTTGACGAATTAACAGAAAGTCACGGACACAGTAACAGAGAAGCTGTTGCACAAGGAACAGCCAATATTTTATCGGGTTTTTTCTCAGGAATGGGCGGTTGTGCTATGATTGGACAAAGTTTGATTAATGTGTCAAATGGAGCAAGGGCGAGATTATCAGGAATTGTAGCTTCAGTTATGCTATTGGTTTTTGTGATGTTTGGGAGTAGTTTAATTGAAAAAGTTCCTATGGCCGCTCTAACCGGCTTAATGATTATGGTGGCAATTGGAACATTTGAGTGGGCAAGTTTAAAAACGTTTACCAAATTTCCAAAATCAGATATATTGGTAATGGTGTTGGTTACTTTGGTAACTGTGTTTTTACACAATTTAGCTTTAGCGGTTTTAATTGGTGTAATTATAGCAGCCTTGGTTTTTGCGTGGGATAATGCAAAGCGAATTCGTGCCAGAAAATATGTGGATTACAATGGCGTAAAACATTATGAAATTTACGAACCATTATTCTTTGGTTCAACTACCGCTTTTATTGAAAAGTTTGACATTTTGAATGATCCAACAGAAATTATCATCGATTTTAAAGAAAGTCGTGTCGTAGATATGTCTGCCATTGAAGCCTTAAACCGATTGACTGAACGCTACCACAAACAAGGGAAGAAAATCCAGTTAAGGCATTTGAGTCCCGATTGCCGTTCGCTTATTAAAAATGCAGAAAGTATTATTGAAGTTAATGTAATCGAAGACCCAACGTATAATGTAATGTTGAACAAATAGATAAAAAAAGTGACTCCGAAAAGTCACTTTTTTGTTTTTATAGAATTGATTATTACTTTAAATATTTAACCAACGGCAATTGTTGCATCCGTAATTCACTCACAAAAAGTTTGCAAATTTCAGTTGCTCCAAGTACAGACAAATGGGTGTTATCAGTAATTCCATCCGGAAAATATGCATTTTCACCCTTTTCAAAATGAAGGTGTAATTTTTTTGATTCTTCCACCCCAAACGAAACTTCCATTTGTTCGGTTAAGTATTGCATATCAATAAACGGCACACTCATTTCCTGAGCGACTAATCGAGCTTGTAAAGTGTAATTTCCGTGAGCATCCAACAAAACACCTTCTGGATTGAATTTTCTTCGGGCAATAGATGAAAACAAAATCGGAATAGCTCCTTTTGCTCTCGTTTCTTCGATGTATCGAATTAAGTTATAACGATATGCCGTTTGCGGATTGGTATATCGTGCCGGATCTGTTTCTTTTCCATCATTATGACCAAATTGAATGAAGACATAATTTCCGGGTTGTAATGAATCTAAAACGGGTTGCCAATGATTTAAATCTCTGAAACTTTTTGTGCTTCGCCCATTTACTGCGTGATTTTTGATGGTGACTTTATCATTGAAAAATTGTGGAAGCACTTGTCCCCAACCGCGTTCAGGATTTTCATCAGGATTTTTTTTGTTGGCCATCGTGGAATCGCCAATCATGTGAATGGTTACGTTTGGTAAAGAAGTTTCATTGGTTTGAGCACTTTTACATCCCAAAAATAAAACGACTGTAAGTAGAATTAATTTATAATTTTTCATACCAAAATGGGTTTGCTGAATCATCACTTAAACTATTTTTCAATGTATATTTTTTTGCTTGTCGTTTTGATAATTGATGTGACCAATTTACTCTTAATTTAGGATTTGCTCCGTCACCTCTATTATTAAATTCGGCATAAAAAGTCGTTTTTTCCGCTTCAGGTTTTGACCAATTGTGCCAACCTTCGGGTAAAATATGATTTCCTAAGTCACAATTAATAAAAACAGTTTTTGCGTAAATTCGCCACGGACGACCTAAATAAACTTTTGTTACTTTTTCATCCGACGTTAGTTTACAATCCTTAAAAACATAACCATAATTGGTGTCTTTTGGTGTGGATGCAGCCGTGATATACGAATCTTTTTTACTGTGAATTTGACAATTTTCAAAGTAAGCCGTCGCACTTCCGAAAATAAAATCGGTGGTTCCTTCGATGTAACAATTTTTATAATATTGTTTTCCGGTTCCAGTGGCGTACAATGTGTCTTGATTTCCGAATAATTTACAATTAATCACTCCTACTCTATTGGAAGTGACCGATAAAGCAACAGCTTGACCGACTTCACCGGAAGAATTTTCAATGGTTAAATTATTCAAAATCACATCATCGGCTTGAACTAGTAACGTATATGTGTAAAAAGTACTATTTCTTCCCATTCCCATCTTATCAAAATAATCATCAAAAGTAATGATGGTATTTTCTTGGCTTTCGCCGATGAGTGTCAGGTTAGAATTCCATTCGTGGATTTTAATTTTCTCTTTGTATGTTCCGTTTTTGATGAAAATGGTAATTCGCTCATACGGAAAAGCTTTCGAGTAATCAATCGCTTCTTGAATTGACTTAAAATCACCTGAATCATCTAACGAAACCACTAAATTTTGGTCATCTTTAGGTTGCTTGATGACATTTTTAACTTTCCATTTTTCGTATTTATCCATTACTTTTTGAGGCCAATTTCCATACCAAGCATACCCTACCCTTCTTTCCAAACCAATTTGCGAAATCGAATCTTTTTTGATTCCGTCACGATCGCAAAAGAAAGGTTTGTTGTCTTCCAATTCCATAAAACGAGCCCAAATTGGTTTTTCGTTTTGAGAAGGAATCACAATTTTATCAATCACTTTTCCATTTTTATCCAATTTTAATTCTTCTTTTAAATTGGTGATTTTTGTTTTTTCAAACCATGCAACGGCACTATTTACGGCATTAATTACTTTGTTAGAAGGATTTTTTACATCCATCAAAAACAATACAATTTTAGCCGACTCACCTCCGCTTAACGAAGCCAATTCAAAACTCCGAGCATCTGTCGGCAAAAATGTAAATTCATTGTGTTGAGCACACCAAGCCGTGAGCACATTATTTTGTTTGTATTGCGTTTTTAAGATACAATCAATTCCTTTATTGATGGCATTTGTGATTTTGTTTTCAATTTCTGCCGAAGGTTTTATCGAAATAAAATCCTTTTGTTCTTTAATGTCTTTTAGCAAATTAAGTACATTGATCATCGCATCATCATTGTAGGTAATGTGTGAAGAATAGCCTTTTTTTAAGGGATAAAATTGCGGCCAACCACCATTTTCGTATTGAGCTTCGAGCAAATAATTCAGTCCGGCAAGAAACGCTTTTTCATAGCGTTCATCAGGAATTTGCTGATTGACTTTTGATAAAAAAATCATTTCCTGGCTTGTTGCTCCGTTGTCAATCGTGCAATCTTTCAAGGTTGATTTTTGAGCAATCACCGCCTTTTTTTCATCTTCCGAAAGCGGATGATGCATTTGAATATTCTTCGGCCAACAACCATTCTCTTTTTGGTATAAAAGAACTTGTTCCGCTATTGATTTAGCTTCATTTGAACCAAACCATGCTTTTTCACTTTTATAAATGAGATTCCGCCACGATTGATCATTAACTTGTGCATTTGAAATTGATACATAAAGTAAAACTACAAGTAAATGAACTATATTTTTGATTTTTAACATCTTATCTATTTAATTCTAAAGCAGCTAAAATAAATGGACCGGTTGCTTTTGGATCATTGTCTTTTTTACGTTCGTTGATATAATAGTCATACGAACCATCTCGAAATGGTTTTCCACCTAAACCTGCCACGGCACAAACTTGGGTAAGAATCGTATATCCTTCGGGAGTTATTTGCATTAAATCACGTGTAAGTCCGTCAAAAGCTTTGGTGGCATGATTTTTAAATTCTTTTGGCAGGTATCCTTTGTTTGCTCCTTTTGCAAAAGCATAAGCAAACATAGCCGAACCTGAAGCTTCTAAGTAATTTCCTTCTCTATCGCCTTGGTCGGTAACTTGGTACCATAATCCGGATGAATGTTGGTATTTTAGTAATGTATTTGATAACGAATTTAAATACAAAATCAACTCACCTCTTTTAGGATGATTTTCAGGAAAATAATCCAAAGCATCCACCAAAGCCATCGCATACCAACCTAACGAACGCGACCAAAAATTGGGCGATGTACCGGTTTCTTTGTTTGACCAAGCCATTTCTTTGCTTTCATCCCAACCGTGATAAAGTAATCCGGTTTTGGAATCGAGTAAGTTCTTTTGAATTAATTCAAATTGTTTGGCAACATCGTCCAATTGTTTTCCGTTTTCATATTTTGACGTGTAGCGAGCATAAAACGGCGAACCCATATACAATCCGTCCAACCACATTTGGTTAGGGTATATTTTTTTATGCCAAAAACCACCTTCGGAAGTACGTGGCTGATTTTGCAATTGGTCACGCATCGTTTGCATTGCTTTCAAGTATTTTTCTTCTTTGGTTTTATCGTATAAAAAAAACATAATATTTCCGGAAACAATCATATCAATATTATACTTTTCCATACTGTAACTCGGAATTGAACCATCGGGAGAAATTGTAGCATCTGCGTATCCTTTCAAATAATCATAGTACATTTGATTATTCGTTTTTTTATATAATTCTTCAAATGAAGTCATCACTAAGCCGTGCACATAATCCCATTTTGGAGCGGTTTTGTCATCGATTTCAAATGCATTCGGATGTTTTTTCATTAAAGTTTGAGCCATTCGTTCAGACCATTTCAACTTTGTAGAAACAAGCGTTTTATCATCTGATTTAGTTTGAGCAGTAGATTGACAGCTGGCGAAAAGTAAACCTAAAATTAAGGCAAAAACCATTGCCATAATCAGTACACGAATTGATTTTAAACGTTCTTCCATACTAGTTTAATTTATTTGATTTATTTAGTTGGCTCAAATTTTCATCTAAATATTGATAAAATTGTGCTTCCGTTTTGATTCCATTTACTTCTTTTTCCCAAGCTCCTAAAAAATAGAAAGTAATTTCATTGGATGTTGGTTTAAATTGAATTAAATGATCGTGAGCACCTTGAAATACCTTTTCAGCCGAATTCACTTCATAAAAAACAGCCATTCCAAGGTTGTCATCAAATAAAGTTTGCTTTCCGTAAGTTGCAATGTAAGCCCATTTTTTGTTTTCACTCACTTTTTGTACCATTGGAAGATTATACAAATTTACGATTCCTGTGCAAATTCCATCCAAAGCTACGGAAGATTTAATGGTGTGTTTCGTATATCGTTCGTCTGGAAAAATAGTTAATTCCGATTTAAGATTTGTTTTTTGATCATTGGTTTTCCAACCGAAATAATCAACGTTGACAACTGATTTGTTTTTATTGTTATCCACTTTTGCAAAAGTAGAATCGACTTCCTTGAAATGTTGCATTTCGTTGTTGACCATTCTTCCGATGGAACCAATTCCGAGACCTTTGCCCACTTTTAGAATATCAGCTCCCCACTCGCTCATATTGTGATACGAATCAAAACCATCTTGACCTACTTGTGGCAAAACCATTTCATCAGTTAATTTTCCAAAAATATCGATGGCATTTCGCCAATCTAAATATAATCGGTAACCAACTTTATTGCTTTCCCAACCAGGACCTTCATAGCGAATATAGAAAGAATGATCGGTGTGTGTATCGGGAACTTTTAAATCAGAAATGTTTTTAAATGTTCCTCCTTCGTATTTTCTGCCATTCCACTTTCCGCCTTCTTTCACTGAAATTTCTGCGTATGTTTTGGAATTTGTAGAAGCTTGTGCGGTTGATTTTGTACTGTTGCAACTTGAAAAAGCACAAATTGCACAGAAAGCAATGATTGATTTTGTAAAGTTCATTCGTTATAATTTTAATTTTTCGTCTAAGAAAGTTACTATATAGTTTATTGTTTTTTCGAACCAAGGATGAAATAGCCAGAACGTATGTGGACTATTTTCGATTGTTTCTACTTTTGAGTCGATGTTAAAGCTTTTCATTTTGGTAATCATTTCGTCTCTTCCGGCATGAAATCTTTCGTATTGACTATTGATAAAAAGAAAAGGCGGTGTGCTTTTGCTAACGTGTGTTAAAGCCGAAGCATCTTCCCAAACTTCCGGTTTTTCTTTAAAAGTTCCACCTAGCCATTGCGAAGCCAATTTTCCTTCTTGTGATTGTGGATGATGGAATGCGAGAATTCCATCAAGGTTAACAACCGCTTTAATTCCTTTTGGATATTTTGTTCCGATTAACGAAACTATTTGTGCACCGGATGAACATCCAAGTAACGCAATATTATTTAAATCGATAGAATATTCTGCGGAATTTCGCTTGATGAATTGAATAGCATTTAAAATATCATTAATTGCTGCCGGATAAATCGCTTCATCTGATAATCGATATTCTATAGCAAAACATTGGTAATTATTTTTGGCTATTTCTTGTGCTAATGATTGAAGCATTAATTTATTTCCTGATTTCCATCCACCTCCATGAATTAAGATAACTGCAGGTATTTTTTTTTCAGATTTTTTATAATAGGCATCTAAATGTAAATTTCTATTGGAGACAGTATGAAAAGCAATGTCTTTTTTTAAAGTAATCGATTCATTTCTAGTAGTTTGAGCAATTTCTATGAAAGGATACTTTTTTAGCTGTTTATTAAATTCGGAAAAAACAGTATAAGATGTATCTTTTGAAACTTGAGCAAAGTTTAAATTACAATAAGTTAATACAAGGATATACAGTAGTTTATTCATAAAAACGACTTACTATTTTAATCTGCTTCTAACCAGCAACATACATTATATTATTATTTGAAATTATATCATTTTATTGATAAAATTGCAATCGATTACACAAAAGTATGAAAAATATTAAATTAATAAAAATTAAAGCCTAAATTTTTTAATTCCTTTGATAATAGTATCTAAAATAGCATTAAATTCAAAAAAATAAATCACATTTTGAATAAAAACATTTCAATAAGTATGCTTTTTAAGAATTCCCATCAATAAAATAAATATGAATTTGGATAAATAGATAGAATTTTCTTATCTACTACATCGTTTTAGTGATTGAAAATAAAAAAATAATATTAACTAAAATCCAATAAAATAAGGGCTTTAAAAAATTAATATCATAATAAATAAGCAAAATAATTTTATTATTTATAATTTATTTGCAACATAATTTTTAATTATATAGTTTTGTGTAATCCATTGCATAGATTTTTATTTCTGTAAAAAAATATATTAAACCTTAATTATGAAAAGAATTTTATCTTACTTAACAATTTTATTTATTTCGGTGCAACTTAATGCACAAGTCACCATTACCCAAGCTACCGGTTGGCTT
Source organism: Flavobacterium azooxidireducens (assembly GCF_023195775.1). Lineage (NCBI taxonomy): Bacteria > Pseudomonadati > Bacteroidota > Flavobacteriia > Flavobacteriales > Flavobacteriaceae > Flavobacterium > Flavobacterium azooxidireducens. The sequence goes on along the minus strand of NZ_CP096205.1, from coordinate 3,443,071 downwards.
GAAACCGCTTACGTAACTTGGACACCTTTAGATGGGGTTGATAGTTATAATGTTTATTATACAGGAGGTGGTTTTACTAATCAACCTATTGACACTCAACTTATCCGAAATTATGGAAGTTATTTTAGAGCAGACGTATTAGGCTTAGCTGCCGGAGATTATACGATCAAAGTTGTGCCTGTAACTGGTGGTGTTGAAGGAGCAGAAGCTGTTTCGAACAGTGTTTCTGTATTAGCTCAAGCCAGAAATGGATTTGCTCACAGTAACGGAAGAGCTCCGGGAGGATATACGCTTACGGGAACTGTTAAACCAAATGCGGTTATATTATACATAACAGAACAAAACAAGAACACTATTTCGTTAACCGTTACAGGAGCTACATCAAATCCTTGTGTTGGTTTACAAACTATTTTAGACGGATTTAAAAAAGGAAATGATAATCGTCCATTAATTGTGAGATTAATTGGAAATATCACTGGTTTTAGTAATATGTACAATGGTGATATTGTTATTGAAAATAAAAATAATGTAAATGGTTCTATCACTTTTGAAGGTGTTGGTTCCGATGCATTGGCAAATGGATGGGGAATTCGTATCAAGAAAGGAACTAATATTGAAATACGTAACCTTGGTTTGATGCTTACAGCTTCAGGTGAAGGTGATAATATTGGATTGCAGCAAGACAACGATTACATTTGGGTTCACAATTGTGATTTATTTTATGGAAATCCAGGAAGTGCATCAGACCAAGCAAAAGGAGATGGAGCTTTGGATGTTAAAAGATCTGGCAATGTGACCATATCATATAATCACTTTTGGGATACAGGAAAATCAAATCTGTTAGGAAATGGAACAGAAGCAGCAAGATTATTAACTTATCATCACAATTGGTACGATCATTCAGATAGTCGTCATCCACGTGTACGAAGCCATACTGTTCATATTTACAACAATTATTATGATGGTGTTTCCAAATATGGAGCTGGTTCTACTTTAGCATCTTCGTTGTTTATGGAAGGAAATTATTTCCGAAATACAAAATATCCAATGTTGATTTCTAAACAAGGTTCGGATATTGCTGGTGGTGCTCCCGGAACTTTTTCAGGCGAAAATGGAGGGATGATTAAAGCATACAACAATTTTATGATTGGTCAACAAAGTTTCCTTCCCTATAATGCAACAACCAATCCAAACCAATTCGACGCTTATGTTGCTTCAACAAGAAATGAAGTGCTTAGTAACAATGTAAGTGCTTTTCAAGGCGGAGCAACTTATAATAATTTTGATACCAATCCAATACACTACATCAATAATTTAGTAATAGATGAACCTGAAGTTGCCAGAGATAGAGTAATTCAATATTCAGGAAGAGTTGGCGGAGGTGATATTAGCTGGACATTTGATGCTCCGGGTGATGATACTTCGTATGCAATTAATTCAGGCTTATTGGCTTTATTGCAAAATTATACTTCCAATTTGGTTGCTGTTCAAGGAATTGGCAACCCAGTTGTGAGCACGCAAACACTTACCATACCAAGCAATAATGATCAAACTGTACCAGAAGGAAATGCAATATCTAATATGGTATTTACTTGGGGAGGAACTGCAACAGACGTAACTGTCACCGGTTTACCTGCTTTTGGAATTAGCTTTGTTAAAAACATGGCTGCCAAAACAGTAACTGTTTCCGGAACACCAACAGAAGATGTTGACTTTACAATAACTACTATTGGATCTTCGGGTTCTGCAGTATCTGGTGGTGGGAGTATCACTATTGGAGACGGATCTGTTCAAGGAGAAGAAATTCACAACTTTACAGAATCTGTTTTAAATAGTTCATTTTACACCTTTACATCGGCGAATATGAATTCAACTCCCGGTAATACTACATATAATGGATTGACATTAACAGCACGATTAAAAATTGAAACTCCAACCATTATCAGTTATACCACAATGGCAGAATCAGAACTAACATTAGTTCTTGATCCTACATTTAATGGAACAATTAAAGTTGATAATGTAAACTATACTGCTTCTGCTGGTTTAGTAACTATTCCTTCTGTTCCTGCCGGAAGTCATACGATAACTAAAGGAAGTGTTGCCAATTTGTATTATATCAAAACAGCTTATACCAACTTAAGTGTAAATAATCCAATTTCTAAAAAAGATATTATTTTATATCCGAATCCGGTAACGAATGATTTGAATATTTCTATCGCCAATTCTATTACTGTTGAGCGAATTTCAATTTATAGTTTAATAGGACAATTGGTAAAATCGGTTGATGGAAGCAACGTAACAACAATCAACATGAGTGATTTAACTAACGGTGTTTATATGGTTAAAATCCAAACAAATCAAGGTGTTATTGATCAAAAAATTATAAAAAAATAGGTTTAAAAGCGATTGTTTTTTCATATTATTTCTATTGAACAGACCGTCTAAATACTACTTTAGGCGGTTTATGTTCAGTTAGAATTGAAATAGACAAAAGTTCAATATATCAAACAGATTGGCCCCCTAATCTATCCATACTACACAGACGAGAAAGCACTTTTATGGTTATCTAATTCTAATATGATAAGACATGAAAAAAAAATTAATTTTATTGTTCTTTTTAAGTTGTGCTATTTTCTCTAATGCACAAGTGGGTATCAACACAACAACTCCAAATGCATCATCTGTTTTGGATTTGAATAGTCATTTAGGTGGTACAAATTATGGTGGTTTTATGCCGCCAAGAGTGACATTAGCCCAAAGAAACTTAATTCCTGTAACTGCTGCACAAGACGGATTAATTGTTTATACTTCCTATCCCGGTGGTTTACGGTGTTTGCAACTTTATAATGGTTCAACATTAACATGGGAGAATATTACCTGCTTTGGAATTCCGCCTGTTACCGGTCCTGTTTTTTTTGAATCTATGGGGAACGTTACATCAAATACAAATATTTCTGCTCATTATGCTGCAAGTGGCTTTGATGAAGATGACATTTGTACTTATACTCACACGGGTTCCACACAACCACAAATAAGAAATGTAGCTCCTATATCTTCATCGGTTTTTCCTTCTGCGTCCGGATCTGGTTATTTATTTCTACAGGCAAGTGCTAATAGAGGTTTCATTATTGATGGAATTGATTTAACTGCTCATTCCGGTCCTCTAACATTACAATTGCTTATTTATAAAAGTACTACAGCATCAAATGGTTCAGAATTATCAATTAGTTATTACAACGGAACTATATGGGTTGATGTTTCTGTGACAGATTTACCAACTACTGCTGGTTCAAATACTTGGCATCAAAGAGTTTTAGCAGTAGATGTACCCAACACTATACAAAGTCTTAGATTTACCAGAGGATCAGGATCTGCCGTAGAATTCAGAATCGATGATATTGAAATCATCAATCCCTAATTAATTAGATAAAATATCAAATAGAGTTTAGTAATAATTAAAAGTTTAATACAACTTTTTTTTATTCACTAATCCTTCATTACACTTACTAAACAACAAAAACCTTTATATTATGAAAAAAAAAATATTATTTAGCTTCGTGCTCCTTTGGATAGGGATTTTTTCCTATGCACAAGTAACTGTTAATAGAATAACTAGTTCAACTATTAACGGTAATCCTCAATATGTATTTTCTCCTTCCACAGATATTATATATCGTGACGCAAATGGTACTACTAATTTTGGAAGTGTTGGTACAGGAGGAATTTGCTCTGGTGCTACTCACAGAAGTCAATTAAATTCTGTAATTTTAAAGTTAAACAGTTCTGCAACCAATAACATTGTTGTTCATGGAACAAGTAGTGGTACTGCAAGGAGTTTATCATCAATAGAAACTTCAACAACTCTTGCCGGTCCATATACAGTACTTACAGGAGTTACTTCTTCATCAACGATTAACAGCAGTAGTGTTTGTGGAACATTAATAATCTCAAATATTTCCATACCAAATAACACATTTATACGATTCACTTTTAGTGGAAATGTTAATTTAAGTGGTTTTGATGTAACCCAGTTCAACCCAATCGTAGAACCTACAACTCAAGCTACTAATATTTCTTTTGAAAATGTTTCATCTAATTCTCTTTCTATAAATTGGACAAATGGAAACGGTTCAAATAGAGTAGTTTTTGTAAAAGAAGGTACTCAAGGAACAATTGAAGACCCTACAGATGGTGATGAATTTACCGCTAACAACAATTGGAATAATGGAGCACCAACCGGAACTCAATTAGGAACTTCGGGTTATTTTTGTGTTTACAATGGTTCTGCTTCAACAGTAAATTTATCAAATTTAGATCCTTTTACTACCTACTGGGTTAGAGTTTATGAATACAATGGCTCGGGCACAAGTACCGATTACTTTTTATCAACAGCAACTAATAATCCAAATAGTCAAGCTACACTCGCCTCTCCTATTACTGCAAGTTTTAGCGGAATTTTAAATATTGGCGAAACGTTAGAAGGATCTTATGAATATTCAGAGTTTCCTGGCGATGTAGAAGGTGATTCTGAATATCAATGGTATGTTGCAGATGATAGTTTTGGTCTAAATCAGTCGGCTATTTTAGGTGCAACTTCATTATCTTACCTAATTCAATTAGCCGATGAAGGAAAATATTTGCGATTTGGAGTTGTTCCAACAGATATCAATGAAGTTCAAGGATCTGAATCTTTCAGCGATTGGCAGTTGGTAAATTCAAGACCTATTGCCTCATCGGTAATTGTAAGCGGAATTTTGAATGTATCCGAAGAAGTTTCAGCAACCTATTCATTTAACGATGTTGATAATGATCTGGAAGGTCTTTCCTCCTACCAATGGTATCGTGCTGATGATGAATTAGGAACAAATAGCGAAGCCATTTTAGATGCAAATGCAACAGCTTATACGTTAGATGCTGCCGATTTAGCTAAGTATATCCGATTTGGAGTAATTCCAGCGGCATCAAGCGGTTCAACACCGGGTGATGAAATTTTTGGAAACTGGACCGGCCCAATTCTTTCGCAAGATGCTCCTTCTGTTATAGCAACCGGTGTTTTAACCGAAAATAGTTTGAATACTGATGTTATTTCTTTAACATTAGTGAACGATACATTCAACTCAAATACACTAAATGTTGCAGATTTTGCTTTAAATAATGCTCCTTCCGGACTTACTTTAAATCAAATTACATGGATAAACTCTACTGAAGCGGAAGTAAGTTTCTCTTATAATGATGAAGATTTTGATGTTGATGTAACGAATTTTTCAATTACAATTAATGCTTCAACGTTAGATTCTAATACGACTTTAACAACGTTAGATATGGCTATAAACGCTCTTATAGAAACACTTGAAGTTTCTGGTGATTTATTATTTGAAGATGTATGCGTTAATCAAGAAAGTCAAATCGAATCTTTTGAAGTTTCCGGAAGTAATTTAAAATCAGGAAATATAACAATAGCTGCAGTGGATGGTTTTGAATATGCCGAAACTGTAAATGGTGTTTATAGTACTACATTAGATTTTATGCATGCCGGTGGAGATTTAATTTCTAAAACAATTTTTGTAAAGTTTGTTCCTTCCACTGTAGCAAATTATAGCGATTCAATTGAAGTTTCTAGTCCAGGAGCACCTTCAGCATTTCAAGCTGTAACTGCCTCAGGAATTACTTTACCATCTTCAATTTCGTCGCCAACTAGTTCCATGATTGGTTCTAATCAAGCTGTTGCAGGTGGAGATATTACTGCTGTTGGCTGTAGTGAAGTTATTGAAAGAGGTATTTATTACAGCACTACCAACGGTTTTGCAAATGGTGAAGGAACGAAAGTGTCTGAAACTTCAGATTCATTTGAAACTGGTGCGTTTTCTGTAAGTACTACTGGATTATCAACCGGAACAACCTACTATTACAAAGCCTTTGCAAGAGATGCTGATGATGTATCGGTTTATACTTCTCAAGGTACTTTTACAACATTAGCTATTGCTGAACCAAATGCAATTGATGCAACGGATAATACATGTAATAGTTTTACAGCCAATTGGGAGGCTGTGGAAGGAGCTTCATCTTATCAATTAGATGTGAGTACATTTCCAAACTTTGGTTCAATTAGCGTAAATCCGAATCAAACCTTGTTATCTAACACAGGTGTTTTAGGTTTACCAGGTTGGTCTGAAACAAATGTTACTGTTTCTTCCGGTGCTTTGTCAATGGTTAGTAATACTTCTCAGATAATTACAGCTGCATTTAATATTTCTTCCTATACAGGAGTTCAATTGAATTTCTCAATCAGAACTTTTGGAGGTGTAACCGGAAATAGTAATCAAGTTGTTATTTCTATTTCAACCGATAATGGAGCAAATTGGTCTTCCTTAGGAACTACAACAGCGGCGGGTTCAAGCTTAAATCCTGCAGCACCTTATAGTTTAGATGCTTATTTAGGTTCTCAAGTTCGTTTGAAATTTGAAACACCTAATGCTATCTCTTCAAGAGGAATTGGTTTGGATAACATTACTGTAACCGGCGATCAAAATACATTTACACCAAGTTTTGTAGAAAATTATGAAGATGTAACAATTAATGGTTTATCACTTGGAATTACAGGTTTAGATACAGAAACTGATTATTATTACAGAGTGCGTTCTTCTGATGCTACTTCTGTATCTAATAATTCAAATACAATAGCCGCGACAACTTTACCTCTTACGATTTGGTATGCAGATGCAGATGGAGATGGTTTTGGTAATGATGAAGATACAGAGCAAGCATGTACTCAACCGGATGGCTACGTAGCAGTAGGTGGCGATTGTAATGACAACGCTAACACTATTTACCCAGGAGCCACAGAAATCTGTTATGACGGCATTCTTCAAAACTGTAACGGTGATTTAAATGACGGATGTCCGGTTGTTCTAACCCAAATTCGCCCTTATTTCTGTGGAACCACATTGCAATTTGTTAATTCTTCTATCTTGGCAGATACACCAACAGGATTGCCTGTAGGAGCAACTATAACAGGTTACCGTTATGAGATAACCAATTTATCTACAACGGCAGTTAGAGAAGTAGAAAAAACAATTGCGATGATTCGTATCAATGAAACAGATATGGCAGGTTTCAATACTGCTTATTCCATCCGTGTAATGGTTAGAATTAATAACGAATGGCAAGATTATGGAACAGCTTGTACTATACTTACTCCAGCAATTCCAACTACGGCAGTGAGTACAGTTTGTGGTCAAGTTTTACCATCATTACAATCTGCTATCTACGCTACTACAGTAGTTTCGTCCACAGGATATGAATTTGAAGTGAGTCGTATGGAAGGCGGAGTAGCTGTTGAAACAACTACAATCGAACGCTCGGTAAACAATTTCAAATTAACCTTGTTAAGTGGAATTCAGTATGTTTATGCTTCGGAATATCAAGTTCGTGTTCGAGTAAAAGCAAATGTAAATGGAGTAGAGGTTTGGTCTAATTACGGAGCAGTATGTTCTGTATATACACCAGAGGCCCCAGAGGCAGCAATAGATGGTTGTGGAGGTGAAGAAGGTATTGCACCAGCCGCACTAAACACACCAATTTATGCTACACCATTAACGGGAGCAACACAATATCGTTTCACGTTAAGTGATGGTGTTAGCTATAACCAAGTATACACTACATCAGGACGATTCTTTAGGTTGAGTAACTTTAATGCATTGCAGACTTTAACGCCGGGAGGTAACTATTCGGTAACAGTAGAAGCTGAGATTTACGGTTATTTCTATCCAGGAAAAGATTGTAATATTCTAGTGCCAGGTGGTGGTCTAAGATCAAATTTAGTTAAAACTGAAGAAACGATCAACTTACCAACTGATTTCAAAGCAGTGGCTTATCCAAACCCATTTGTAAACAGTTTTGCTGTTGATGTAAGAACTTCCAACACTGAAAAAGTGAGCTTGACTGTGTATAACATGGCAGGAAGACTTTTAGAAGTAAAAGAAGTAAATGCAAGCGAAGTTGCTAACTACCAATTTGGTGACCGTTATCCATCGGGAGTTTACAATATGATTGTAACACAAGGTGAAGAAACGAGAACTGTGAGAGTGGTGAAACAATAAGACAAAGTTACTGAGGAACTAAGGTTCTAGGGTGCTAAGCTAATTAGATAGAAACCTCCGAGAAATTGGAGGTTTTTTTATTGCTATATGTTTAATATATGCAAGTAATGACTAAAAAAGACAAAAGATATTATGTAATATTATTTATTTATCACTAAGTTTTAACACTAATCGTATTTAAATAATTAATGTATTTGTATATGTTTGCACTACCTCAAAATTACCATTGAATTTTTCTGAATTTGTTATGATTTTAAAACTAAATTCCAAATAACAAATTTTTTAAATGAAAAAAACAATTTTAAGAAAGCAATGGCTTTGTGCTATTGCTATGGTAGTTTCTATGTTATCAACAAACGGCACATTTGCCCAAACAATGAGTAATAGCGGAACAAGAGCATGGTTTTGTGCAGGAACAGGCTCTTCACTTTGTCCGAATTGGAGTGGTAATGTTATGCCTACAACCAATGGAAATGTCATTATCAACTCAACAGGAACATTGGAAATAAATATGAATAGTGTTAGTAGTGTAACATTGTCATCATTTACAACACAAGGTAGTGCTGCCATAACTATGAATAGCAGCGGTAGTGCAACCATTACAACAAATGCATTTACTATTAACAGATCTTTTAACTTCAGTAGGCCTTTTATTTTAACAGGAACTGGAACTGTGGCCTCCAGCCAGACATTGACATGTGGTGCAAATTTAACTCTTAATAGTGGTGCTACACTTACGGTAAATGGAACTTTAGTAAACACATCAAACACAATAACCGTAAAGAGTGGAGCCTTGTTGATTTTTGGGTCTGGCTCCAATCCTCCCAGCAGAATAAATGTAGAAGCCGGAGGTGAAATACGTTTTTTAGGTTCCGGTTCTGTTACCGGTCTTACAACTTCAAATATTTACGGAAAAGTTTCATTTCAAGGAACCCGTGTCGGAGCATCCGGATTTAATGCAACATATCAAAATGGTTCAACCTTAGAATATAAAGGAAATAGTGCACAGACCGCTTATTTTTATGAAATGAAATCATCCGGAATTTCAAATATAATTATAGATAATTCTAGTGGTGTTACTTTTGCAAGCTCTTTACCCCCATCACCTTCAATAAATGGGACATTAACATTAACTAATGGTATATTAAATTTTGGTAATAATGTATCTTCAAAAATAACATTTACTGGCAACAACCCAATCGTAAGAACAAACGGTACTATTAATGCTTCCGGAACTTATGCAACACTAATATTCAATAATTCAACAGGAAATTTTACTCTACCAAATAATTTATTCAATAACACAACTGTAACCCGATTGCAAGTTAATATGCCAACTACAGGAAGTACGTTAACTTTAAACAATCAAAACATAACAGTTAGTCAATTGTTGTTAACCAAAGGACACTTAGCTGTAGGAAGCGGTAACTTAACTTTTGGCGAATTAAATTCAACTTTTGGCAATAGCACTTTAAATAATACCAGTATGATTGTAACTCCTAATGCTGGCTTTTTATGCTATAACTATCCTGTAGGAGAAACTTCATCTGTAATTTTCCCGTTAGGAGAAACAACCGGAACCACAGAATATACACCTTTAACCTTAGGTTTTACAAGTAATTCTGCTACACGTACAATTGGTTTTAAAATTACTGATGGGTTCTATGCAAACACTGGTTCCGCTTCTAATTATTTAACGAGATATTTTAGTATTTATGCTCCTTCTATCACAGGTACTTATGAGTATTCATTAACAACAAAATACAATAGTTCTTCGGGTGATGTAAATGGAACTGTAGCCTCAATTCAACCTGCTGTATATGATGGAAGTGTTTGGAATCTCTATCCCGGAGCAATAAACACTTCACTTAATCAAGTAGAATATACTTCGGCGACACAAACTACAGGTCCTTTAGGAAATGGTTATGTGTACATGGGTCGTTTTGTAACTGAAGTCCCTACCACAATCACATGGTATTTAGATGCAGATACTGATGGTTATTATATAGATACACAAATTTCAGCCACTTCTCCCGGTGAAGACTGGACAAGTACTGAAGGAATTAGTGGCGACTGTGATGACAATGATCCAACAGTTTGGAGATCGGGTTCGTTTTATGTTGATGCAGACGGAGATGGATATACAGTTGGAGGTAGTGAATCTGTTTGTTATGGAGAATTATTACCATCTGAATATACCGAAACATCTTTAGGTTTAGATTGTGATGATTCCGATGACACTATCTATCCGGGAGCTACCGAAATTTGTTATGATGGCATTCTTCAAAATTGTGCCGGAGAATTAACGGATGGTTGCCCTCCGGTTTTAACCCAAATCCGCCCCTATTTCAATGGAACTACATTGCAACATGTTAATTCTTCTATTTTAGCTGATACTCCTACAGGTTTACCTAACGGAGCAACTGTAACAGGTTACCGTTATGAGATAACCAATTTATCTACAACGGCAGTTAGAGAAGTAGAAAAAACAATTGCGATGATTCGTATCAGTGAAACGGATATTGCAGGTTTCAATACTGCTTACTCCATCCGTGTAATGGTTAGAATCAATAATGAATGGCAAGATTACGGAACATCTTGTGAAATCAATACACCATCGGTTCCAACAACATCTATAAGTAGTACAGTTTGTGGTAAAGAATTGCAATCACTTCAAGCGGGAATCTATGCAATTACAGTAACTTCAGCCTTAGGGTATGAATTTGAAGTAAGTCGAATTGAAGGAGGCACATCAGTTGAAACCACTACTATAGAACGTTCCACAAACAATTTCAAAATAACACAGTTAAGTGGAATTGACTATGTGTATGCAGCGGAATATCAGGTACGCGTTCGTGTAAAAGCAGACGTAAACGGAGAAGTAGTTTGGTCTTTATACGGAGCAACATGTTCAGTATTTACGCCAGAGGCACCAGAAGCCACAATAGTAAGTTGCGGAGGTGAGCAAGGTATTACACCAACCTCAATGACCACACCAATTTATGCTACACCATTAACGGGAGCAACACAATATCGTTTCACGTTAAGTGATGGTGTTAGCTATAACCAAGTATACACTACATCAGCACGATTCTTTAGGTTGAGTAACTTTAATGCATTGCAGACTTTAACGCCGGGTGGTAACTATTCGGTAACAGTAGAAGCTGAAATTTACGGTTATTTTTATCCAGGAAAAGATTGTAATATTCTAGTGCCAGGTGGTGGTCTAAGATCAAATTTAGTTAAAACTGAAGAAACGATCAACTTACCAACAGAATTCAAAGCAGTGGCTTATCCAAACCCATTTGCAAACAGTTTTGCTGTTGATGTAAGAACTTCCAATACTGAAAAAGTGAGCTTGACTGTATATGACATGGCCGGAAGACTTTTAGAAGTAAAAGAAGTAAATGCAAGCGAAGTTGCTAACTACCAATTTGGTGACCGTTATCCATCGGGAGTTTACAATATGATTGTAACACAAGGTGAAGAAACGAGAACGGTGAGAGTGGTGAAACAATAAGTTTATATAAACTAAGATGCTGAGCAACTGAGTTGCTGAGTTTTATAAAGAGAAGCCTCCGAGAAATCGGAGGTTTTACTTTTATTAGATTGAGCATTAAACAATTGAAAGATTAAACCATAACTAACTCCGCAATATTTTTATACAACAATTCTTTATCTACGGGTTTAGACATGTATTTGTTCATACCGATTTCCATCACTCTATCTTTTGTTGTTTCCATTACATCGGCGGTTAAAGCAATAATGGGGATATTTTTTTTCTCGTCGCCGGCAGCACCATTTCTGATTGCAATTGTGGCTTCGTAACCATCCATGACAGGCATTTGTAAATCCATCAAAATCAAATCAAAATGATTTTCTTGTAAAACTATAACGCCTTCTTGCCCATTATTTGCGAAAATAACAATGGTGTTTAGCCACTTTTTGGTAATCATTTTAATCACCATTTGATTCATCGCATTGTCTTCAACCACAAGAATGTTTTTGCCTTTTAAGTCATAATCAATCACTTCAATAGTTGGAATTTCTTGTTTTTCGACTGCAATGGTTTTGTACTCTAAAGTAATTTTACAAACTGTTCCTTGATCCAGAATACTCTGTAAATCAACTCTACCATTGTGCAAATCGGCCAAGGTTTTTACGATGTAAAGTCCCAACCCTAAACCACCGAATTTTCGTTTGTTGTTGATACTTTCTTGCGTAAATGATTCAAAAATAGAATTCATTTTGTCTTTTGGTATACCAACTCCCGTGTCGGCAATTGTTATTATCAAATCAACAATTTCACCTTTCTTTTGCCTAGATTCTACTTTGAAAGTAACAAATCCATGAGTAGTGAATTTCAGTGCATTACTCAACACGTTGTTTATCATTTGAGTTAGACGCATTTTATCGCCCAAAATCATTTCCGGTAAGTTAGCCGAAAGATCTAAATTAAAGCCGAGACCTTTATTTTTTGCTCGATAAGCCATGTTTTTGGCAAGATGTTCTAGTAATGGTTTTGGACTGAATTCTTCAAAATCTAGTTTTAATTCGCCTTTCTCAATTTTAGAGAAATCTAAAATATCATTCACAGAACTCAACAAACTGTAGGATGAATCTTTGATTAGTAAACTGTTTTTTTGAATATTTTCGTCTTTAGAATCTTTTGAAATTTCTTTCGATAAATTCAAAATTGCATTCAGAGGAGTTCGAAGCTCGTGACTAATGTTTGAAAGAAAGTACGATTTCATTTCGTTCATTTCTTCCGATTTTTGAAGGGCTACCACTTGCAATTCCTCACGTTCGTCTCTCAACAATCGAATTAAATTTGCCATGGAAAGAGAAAGGAAAATTACTTCCATTCCGGTTCCTAGTTTCGATCCGTTTTCTGTCATAAACGTAACCGGAAGAATACTGAAATTCTTTAGAATAAACACTACAAAACCAGCTACTAAAAAGAAAATACCAATCACGAAAAATTTATCAATTTTTCTTGTTTTACTATAAATTACAACTACTGAAGAAATAATCAAAATAAGCAAAAACAACCCTAAAACATTAGCTATAGGATATGATACTTCTAACGCTTTTGGATGAAGGAATAAGGAAATTAAAAGAATGAAATCTAAAACAAAAACAACATAAAACGCATTGTTAATAAATGCACTATACTTTCTTATTTGAAGAAAAACTTGAGCATATCTTCCTAAGAAAAAATTAGCGATGCAAGCAGATAAAATAACGGCATTTAGACATAACCAACCTGAATTTGGTGTAAATAGTTGATAAAAATATCCGTCTAATGAAAATTGTAACATTCCGATAAAAACAACATATAAACTGTAATATAAAAAACTACGTTCTTTCATGGCAAAAAAGAAGAACATATAAATGATAGCTGCGATGAGAAGAATTCCGTAAAAAATTCCGAATATAACTTGTTCAAAAGATAATGTTTGAATCAAATTGTCCATTGTTCGGAGCATGATTCCGGCATTAATTACTTCGCCATCGCTTTTGAGATGAAGAAAATACGAATAATCAGATTTAGGCTGAAGCGTAATTTTAAAAAGAATTTTTCTGTTTTTTAAACTTCTCTCCTTAAATGGTATGGCATCTCCGCTTATTTGTTTAGTAATGTTTCCTTTTTCATCAATGGTATAAAATTCGGCAACATCAACAATTGGTCGACAAGCTTCTAAAAAGAATGTTTTTTCAGTATCCGTCTCGTTGTGAATATCAAATTTTATCCAAAAGTTATTATTCGTAAAACCTAAATCGGTGTTTTCATTTGGTAAGCTTTCGAAAACTAACTTTTCATCAAGAATTATTTCCTCGACTGTTCGTTTATACTGCTCTAAGTTGGCAATTTTTGCATAAGGATGTAAAGAAATTTCGTCAACAAAATTGTTGTCTTTGATAACAAATTGGGCATTTACTTGAAAAACATTTACTATAAATAGAAAAGAAAAAGCACAGAAAACTTTAAACGATGGGGCTTCGTAATTATGTTTCATTTTGTGGTATTTAGTTTATTTTGGTATCCTATCTACGGTAATTAAATTTGTATGGTTTTATTTTTTGAAAAAAATTTAAACCAAAACGTAACTATCTGATATGGAAAACTACACAATTATAAACATATTTTTTTTATAAGAATTTTATTTAACTATTGTTGAAGTAATAAAAATAAGAAGATAATTGAAGAAATTTAATACTTAAACGCTTAAATAAATTGAAACAAAGTGAGCTATTGTTCCAAAAAGCACGAAAAAATGCCAAATGGTGTGATAATAAAATTTATGATCTTTCATATAAAAATAAACTCCGATTGTGTAACTCAATCCACCTATTAAAATCCACATAAAAACGGAAAAAGGCATTGTATGAATAAGCGGTTCAATAACAAAAACAATCATCCAGCCCAAAGCCAAATAAAGTAAAACCGATATAAATCTGAATCTTTTGGTAAAGAAAATTTTAAAAATAATTCCAATAGCAACGATAGACCACATTACTCCTAAAAAAACTGCTGCCGTTTTAGGTTGCAAATAACGAACCATCAGCGGTGTATAGGTTCCTGCAATTAAAAAGTAAATACTGATGTGATCACCAATTTGTAAAATATCTTTCACTTTTGGGTTTTTCGCCGCATGAAATAAAGTAGAAAATGTATAAACCAACAACATTCCAACGCCAAAAGCTAAAACTGATATAAAGATTGATAATTGATTTTCATTAAACGAATCCACTAATAAAAACGGCATTGCAACAAGACAAAAAAGAATTCCAATGCCATGTGTTAAGGCATTTACAATTTCTTCTTTGCGGGTTTGCACTCGTTTTGACATAATACAAAATTAAAGAAAAGTTTAGATATCCTTCGGATTAAAGAGTGCAAATAAATCCAAACTAATATATTTTCCTTCTTTAAATTCATATTCTTTTAATGTGCCTTCAAATAAAAAATTATTCTTTTTCATTACATTTTGACAAGCTAAATTTTCAGTTTCCACTTGAGCTTCAATTCGATGTAAACCAAGATTTTCAAAAACATATTGACAAACAACCGGCAAAACTTCAGACATGATTCCTTTACCCCAACTTTCAGGAAGCAACCAAAATCCAATTTCGGCACGTTTGTGTTGCTTGTTTAAATTATTAAAACCGATTGCTCCACAGAATTCTTGATTTGCAATCGATTCAATTGCCCACCAAATACCGGTTCCATCCCTTTCCAATTCAGAAAACCAACTCATTTGCTCTTTGGTTGCTTCCAATGAATTATAGCTGATACCGTAATATTTAATAACTTCAGGATGCGAAAGTCCTTTATAAACGTTTTCCAAATCGTTGTTTGTAAACTGTCTGAGTAAAAATCGATTAGTTGTCATCAAAATCAAAAAAAATTAAGATTATAAATTTATAAATAAACTTCAGAAAATGAACTATTTTTACAAATCTAATTTAGTTACAAAAAAAATGAAACTTTCACTTGTCTTCGCTTCCAACAATCCAAACAAAATCAAAGAAATTCAATTATTACTTCCAAAAGAAATCACGATTTTAAGCTTAGAAGAAATTGGTTGTTTGGAAGATATTCCAGAAACAGCATCAACCATTGAAGGAAATGCTATCCTAAAAGCAAATTATGTAACCGAAAAATATGGTTATTCCTGCTTTGCAGATGATACAGGTTTGGAAGTAGCAGCATTAAACGGCGAACCCGGAGTTTATTCAGCACGTTATGCCGGCGAACAAAAAAATGCTGATGATAATATGACTAAGTTACTCATCAATTTAGCTGAAAAAGAAAACAAAAATGCTCAATTTAAAACAGTGATTTGCTTGAATCTGAATGGTAATCAGCACTTATTCGAAGGAATTATCAAAGGCAATATCATCAACGAAAAAAGAGGCTCAGAAGGATTTGGCTACGACCCGATTTTTATTCCAAACGGCTATTCTAAAACTTTCGCAGAGATGCCAATTACCGAAAAATCCAAAATTAGTCATCGTGGTTTGGCGGTTGAAAAACTGGTTGCGTTTTTAAGTGAATAATTTACATTTCAAACTCATTTTTCATCATATCTTCCATCTTCCCTCTTCCATCTTCCCTCCCATCAACTCCAACTATTTAAAAATCAATCACTAACATCATTAGCTTTTGTAATTTTAAAACCGTACCTTTGCACCCAATTTAAAATATTTTATGAGTAAATTTGAACAATTAGGATTGAGTGAGTCGCTACAACGTGCGATTATCGATCTAGGATTTGAAAATCCGACCGAAGTACAGGAAAAAGCGATTCCCCTCTTATTGGAACAAGAAACAGATTTAGTTGCGTTGGCTCAAACTGGGACAGGGAAAACGGCAGCATTTGGTTTCCCGCTAATCCAAAAAATTGATGCGAACAATAGAAATACGCAAGCTTTAATTTTATCACCAACCCGCGAACTTTGTTTGCAGATTACGAACGAAATTAAGTTGTACTCCAAGTACGAAAAAGGACTGAATGTAGTAGCTGTTTATGGTGGTGCTAGCATCTCCGAACAAGCCAGAGAAGTAAAACGTGGTGCACAAATTATTGTGGCAACTCCCGGAAGAATGCAAGATATGATTAACAGAGGGTTGGTAAACATCACTCAAATTAATTACTGTATTCTTGACGAAGCAGATGAAATGTTGAATATGGGATTCTACGAAGACATCGTAAGTATTCTTTCAACAACTCCTGACGAAAAAAATACGTGGTTATTCTCGGCTACAATGCCGGTTGAAGTTTCTCGTATCGCCAAAAAATTTATGCACGATCCGGTAGAAATTACCGTGGGTACAAAAAATTCAGGTTCTGCTACAGTTTCACACGAATTTTATTTAGTGAATGCTCGTGATCGTTATGAAGCGTTAAAACGTTTAGCCGATGCAAATCCGGATATCTTTTCGGTTGTATTTTGTAGAACCAAAAGAGATACACAAGCTGTTGCCGAAAAACTAATCGAAGACGGATATAACGCTGCTGCTTTGCACGGCGATTTATCGCAAGCTCAACGTGATGGTGTAATGAAATCGTTCCGTGGTCGTCAAATTCAAATGTTGGTTGCAACCGATGTTGCAGCTCGTGGAATTGACGTTGATAACATCACTCACGTGGTAAACTATCAATTGCCGGACGAAATTGAAACCTATAATCACCGTTCAGGTCGTACAGGTCGTGCCGGAAAATTAGGGACTTCGATCGTAATTGTAACCAAAAGTGAATTGCGTAAAATTTCGTCAATTGAAAGAATCATCAAACAAAAATTTGAAGAAAAAACAATTCCTTCCGGAATCGAAATCTGCGAAATCCAATTATTACACTTAGCCACTAAAATTAAAGATACCGAAGTAGATCACGAAATTGACAACTACCTTCCGGCAATCAACGAAGTATTAGAAGGGTTGAGTAAAGAAGAATTAATTAAGAAAATGGTTTCAGTTGAATTTAACCGTTTCATCAATTACTATAAAAAGAACAGAGATTTATCATCACAAGCATCCGGTTCAGACCGTCGTGAAGAAAGAGCACCAAGAGAAAATACCAGCGGAGCAACTCGTTACTTCGTAAACATCGGATCTAGAGACAATTTTGATTGGATGCAATTAAAAGATTTCTTGCGTGACACATTAGAATTAGGTCGCGAAGATGTTTATAAAGTTGATGTAAAAGAAGGTTTTTCATTCTTTAACACAGACGAAGAACATACCGACAAAGTAATGGGAATTCTTAACGGAATGGAAATCGAAGGTCGCAGAATCAACGTAGAAATTTCTAAAAATGATGGTGGCGGAAGACGTGACCACAACGGAAGAAGTTCTGGCGGTGGCGGCGGATTCAGAGGCGAAAGAAGCTCTGGACCACGCAGCGGTGGTTTCGGACCAAGAAAAGAAGGTGGCGGAGCTCCAAGATCAGACAGACGTGAAGGCGGATTCAGACCAAGAACAGAAAGCGGATCTTCAGACAGACCAAGAAGAACAGAAGGCGACAGACCTGCAAGCCGTTCTTTTGAAGCTGCAAAAACCAGAAGACCAAGAAGAAGCTAACATCATTTGTTAATTTTCTTATAATTATACAGAAACTACAAAATATATTCTTGTGATTTAGTACTTTTAAACCGTTAAATCATTATATGAAATATTTTGTAGTTTTTTTATTGCTTATCACTTTTCAACTAACCGCTCAAGAAACAGAACGAACCGAAAAAGTAACCGGAACTGTGCTTAACGATAGTGATTCTAAACCACTATCAAACGTGAATATCATCAACATGAATTCTGTTCGCGGTAGCATCTCAAACAACGAAGGCGTTTTTGAAATCAGCGTACAAGTCAACGATACACTACACATTTCGTTAATCGGATTTCAATCCATTCGTGTTCGTGTAACAAACGACTGGATAAAATCAAAAAACACACAAATAAAACTAACCGAAAAAGCAATCGCCTTAGAAGAAGTAGTTTTAACACCTTATAATTTAACCGGTTATCTTCAAATAGATGCAAAACATATTCCTGTAAACAACAATCAACGTTACGGAATTTCAGGTCTAAACTATGGTTACGAAGCCGGACAATACTCGCCAAACGCATTCAATCGCGTGCTTGGCTCGATTTTCAATCCAACCGATATGCTTTATAATTTCTTTGGAAACAAGCCCCGCGAACTCCGCAAGCTAAAAGAAATGAAGAAAGATGATACGGTAAGAAACCTATTAGAATCCAAATTCGATCGCGAAACCATCGCCATTATGCTTGGCATCGACAAAAAAGAAATCCCCGAGATTTTAGAACGCTGTAATTACTCCGAATCCTTCATCAAAACCGCCAACGATTTGCAGGTTTTAGATGCAATTAATGATTGCTACGAAGAATACAAAATCCTGAAAAGAAAGTAGTTTTCCGTTATCTGTTCTCCGACAACAGACAACAGACAACTGTAAGAAGCGAATGGTTCGGGCATTTCCAGCCATCCATTTTCCCGCTATCCGCTCTATCTTTTGTTCCGTAAACTCCACAAAAGGATGCCGCTTCAACCTGCCTGCCGGCAGGCAGGTCGGGGCTAAAAAGAAACTATTGGAATACTTGGAAAGAGAAATGTAAAAAATATTATTTTTATATAACAAGAAAAGAGCACGTTTACAAAATTTAAACCAACTTCCTAAAATAATCCTTCAACAACTTATCATTTTTATATGTTAGTATAAAAATTTAGGATTTTAGTTAATTCTTTTCTACAAAAATAATAAAGTAATATATCGAAGTTAGTCCTTTGAAACAATTCCAATCTAAAAAATAGTTTCTCAAGAGGATTAAGATTTCAGAAATCCTCAATCCTAATAAATTTAGTATTTTAGCATTTTCAAAGCCGTAAACACCACATCTTAAAAATAAAAAATATGAGTTTTATATTTGGTTGGTATAGTTTTAAATTAAAATCCTACACTGCAGAAGATTTAGCGATAACCGATTTAGATTGGGGCGATACAAAATTTGAAGTTCGCCAAAATGTATTTCACTTATTTTGGCTTCCGTTTTTTAGTCTTGGTAAGGTCTATGCTATTCGAAAAGAAGGCAAATTGTATGATCCTTCGCCAGCTATAGTAATGATTATGAAGGCAAAAGAACAAATTAAAACGCCTTGGTATGCCTATTTAATTCCTATTTTACTTGTAGTTGTTCCGATTGTTGTGGGAATATATATTTTTATTGCAGAAGCAATCATGCGGCATAATTCATTTAACCGAAACAAAGAGCAATATGAAATTTCAATGCTTTCTTTGCAAAAAGAAATGACAAAACTAACGCCAAATCATTATCTCAAAATTACAAATCCGGCTCTGTTTGGACGATATGGAAGAGATGGAAATTTTTTTTTAAAAGTAATTGATGTGAACGATACGCTTTATCGATTTCATCTGATTGATACAAAAAACATCGAAGACATACCTTACCCTTTTAAACTATATAGATTGTTTGAAAAAAATAAATCTAAACTTGACACGATACGTTTAACAAAAAATCAATTGCAAAAAGCTATTTGTTTAGATTATGCCCTTCTAGACAAACGAAAACCTTGTGGTTTCCCTTTATTGGGTGATGAAACACCATATGTTATTTTAAAAGTTGAAAATCTAGACGGACCAGTAATAGATGGTAGGATTAACTATGATTTTTGGGAAACAGACAGAAAACAACAATTTACCTATCAAGAACGGTTTACAGGATTTCAAAAAGATCGTTCTTGGGCAATTTCAATGGAACTTCAAAATTTGGGATCTTCAGTTGATTTGATTGAAATTAAAAATGAAGAAGGTCAAATCAAGTGGATTGACAGCCTACCTATAAACTTCAGTTACCAATACTTAGGATACAAAGCAATTACCGGAGCTACAACAATAGAACCAAAGGATTTAAAATTTAAAGCACGCTTGATCTTTCAGGATTCTTTGAGCCGAAAACATGAATATATTCTTGCGGGAGAAAAATCTTATTTTTCTATAACAAGAAAAGAGTAGGTTTACAAAATTTAAACTAACTTCCTAAAATAATCCTTCAACAACTTATCATTTTCATACGTTGGAGTAAAAATTTCCAAAATTTGAGGTACTTCTGTTTCAGCAAAAAATGCCTTTAACTCCTTCTCCAACGTTTCTATCGTACTTGCTTTTCGATAACCAAACTGATACATCGTAGCCAATTGTTCCGCCGTTAAACAATGAGCTGTTTCAAAGTATGTGTGAAACGTTTCATTTTCTTCATGACCGGGCAAAATGCGAAAAATACCTCCTCCTCCATTATTAATGATAATAATTTTAAATTTTTTTGGGATATAATTATTCCACAACCCATTACTGTCATAAAAAAAACTCACATCACCTGTTATTAGCAAAGTATCTTTTTCAGAAGCTATTGCTGCACCAATGGCGGTTGATGTGCTTCCATCAATTCCACTCGTTCCTCGATTGCAAAAAACCTCCACCGACTGCGGTAAATCAAACAATTGCATGTAGCGAATAGACGAACTGTTTCCCACTTGCAAATGAAGATTATGCGGCAGTTGATTAATAATTTGTTCAAAGGCTTTAAAATCGCAGAACGGAAGATTTGCCATATAAGTTGTATGTTTTTCTTTTCGTAATGCTTTAATTCGCAAACCTAAATCGCTATAATTACTCTGAATATACTTTGTATAAGGTAAAAACTGATTAAAAAAATCATTCGGATTGACTTCAAAATGATAAGTCAAACTTCCAAACGTATTATATGCTCTGTGTCTGTCTACATGCCAATGATGAGTTGGCTGATAATTTCGTAAAAATGATTTAATGCGTTTCGACACAATCATTCCTCCAAAAGTGAGTACAACTTCAGGTTGGAAATCTTCAAAATCTTCTATTGAAAAAGGCGTAATTATAGCATCTATGTTATTTAAAAACGATTCATGATACAAATTAGAAGTTGTCTCAGTCATCACTAAAACCGAAGGATCATTGGCAAAATGAGAGATTATTGAACTTTCAATTTCATTTGGATTAAGAGTTCCTACTAAAATTAGTTTCTTCCGAGCCGTATTCCAGATATTTGTCGAGGCAATGATATCTTCAAATGGAATAGTTTTATACACTTTGCCAAACGTAGAAATCATAGTATCAACCGTTGGAACTGTAATAGTTTCATATAATGGTTCTTCAAACGGTGCATTAATATGAGTAGGTCCCGATTTTGAAAAGGCTTTATTAAACGCTTCGTTAATTAATAAGTCATTTTCTTCTGAAGCCTCCTCTGATAAATTAGCATTAAAATGCGTATGATTTGCCAGTACATTTTCCTGACGAATAGTTTGTCCGTCTCCAATATCAACCATCGATTGTGGTCTGTCAGCAGAAATAACTACCAACGGAATCATACTGTAAAAAGCTTCAGCTACAGCCGGATAAAAATTCAATACAGCCGACCCTGATGTGCAAACAACTACCACCGGTTTGCCAATTTGTTGAGCAATTCCCATTGCAAAAAAAGCGGCACAACGTTCATCTGCAATACTGTAGCAAGTGAAATACGGATTAGCAGTAAAACCGATAGTTAACGGTGCATTTCGCGAACCCGGAGCAATAACAATGTGTTGAATTCCTTTGGCGTGACAAATTTCGATGATGCTTTGGGCTAACGCTATTTTGGGATAAATCATTTCTTTTTGATGAAAATTAATTGCCGCAAAATACACAATGCAACAACAACAAATTTATAATTTAAACATCAAAAAAAGGAGGTTACAACAACTAAAGTTTTGTTATATTTGAACAACTTTTCAACAACATGACAATAGAAATCAGACCATATTCCGAAATAGATGTGCCAAGTATTTTGAACATTATTAATGATAATATTTTACATTCTTCCTCTTTATATGATTATGAACCAAGAAGTTTAGCCAAACAAAGTGAATTATTGATTGATAAAACAAATAAAAACTTTCCTGTAATTGTAGCACAAATGGATGGAAAAATTGCCGGATTTGGAATGTATGGCGAATTTCGCTTTCGCGATGCGTATCGGTTTACAGTAGAACATTCCGTTTATGTTTCCAATGATTTTAAAGGAAAAGGTGTAGGCGGAAAATTGCTTCAAACATTAATCGAATTAGCAAAAGAACAAGGTTTACATACGATGATTGGTGTGATTGATGCAGAAAACACAGAAAGTATTCTCTTTCACGAAAAATATGGATTTAAAAATGTAGGTATAATAAAAGAATCCGGTTTTAAATTTAATCGTTGGTTGGACTCTGTTTTTATGCAAAAAATGTTGTAGAACTATTTTTTTTTAAAACACTATTTTTTCAACTCCAAAAAAACTTTTCCTAGATAATGAATAATATCCGAAGCAATAAAACCTTCATAACCCATATCATTCATGGCTATATCAGCCGTTCGCCCATGAAAGTAAACTCCTAAAAGTGCTGCATCCACAGCTGAATAACCTTGAGCTCGAAAACTCGTAATCATTCCTGATAAAACATCTCCACTCCCACCCGTGGCTAACGCTTGATTTCCGGAAGAATTGACATACACATTTTTATCATCTATAATTAAGGTAAAAGCACCTTTGATTAAAACGATCAAATGATAGGTTTTAGCAAACGTTTTTACTTTTTCAATTTTTTCAAAATCGTCTTCCCAAGTTCCAATTAATCGTTCTAACTCTTTTGGATGTGGTGTTAAAATTGAGTTTTTAGGCAATAAATTTAGCCATTCCGGATTTTCAGAAAGAATATTCAACGCATCCGCATCAATTACTAACGGAATGGAATTATTTTTTAAAAAGTGATGAAAAGCTTGAGTTGTTTCCTCATCTTGACCAATTCCCATCCCAATTCCTATTGCTTTGGGTTGAAAATTAAATTCAATGTTGGTTATTTTATGATAATTTTCATCGGTCATAACCATGGCTTCCGGAGTTGCGGTTTGCATAATTTCATAGCCGCATTTTGGTATATAAACCGTTGCTAATCCACAACCGGAACGCAAAGCTGCTTGTGAGGCCAATACCATCGCTCCTATTTTCCCAAAACAACCACCAATCAACAAAACATGACCTTGCGTTCCTTTATGTGAAAATTTTGAAATGGGTTTGTAACGCTTTTTTATCTTATTCAAATCCGTGTAATAATAATTGGTTGGAATGGATTCAATGGATTTTTCATCTAAATCAATCTGTAACAATTCAATGTCATTAATAAAATTCTCATTATCAGGAAGATAAAATGCCAATTTGGGTAATTGAAATGTTAGAACCACATCCGAATGAATGGCAATCGTTGTTTTTTTATCTAAAAATAATCCCGAAGGAACATCAATTGAAACTTTAAAAGATTTGTGATAATTTATTTTTTGAATGAGTTTTTGAATCCAATCCGCTAATTCTCTAGTTAATCCAATTCCGAAAATAGCATCAATAATAATATGATTTTCAGCAATATCAGGAAATTCCGTTGCTTCACTAATCACGTCATAACCCAGATTGCATTCCTTTAAACGGCCAAGATTAGCATTAAAATCGGCTGAAAAATTTTCATTAAACGGAACAACATATACATGAGCATCAAAGTAATTTTGCTTCAACATTCGAGCAATTACCAATCCGTCTCCACCATTATTTCCTACTCCACAAAAAATGTGATAAACGGTTTTTTTATCATGAAAATGATTTACCAACCACAAAAAAGCTTGCAGAGCTGCTCTTTCCATCAATTCTAAAGAAGTGATTTGTTGCTTTTGAATTGTTAATTTGTCAAGTTCCTTGATTTTTTCTGCATTAAATATTTTCATCCGTATCAGATTTGAAAATTTATTGAAATATTCGCAAAAAGTTTAAATTTACTTTTTTCTTTAGGTAAATTTATTACATTTGTTTCAGATGAAATCACAAAAGAACATATTTTATTCAAATCCATCCTTCAGTTCGTTGAACGGATTTTCTTTTGGCACATCTTCTACAACTACAACCCCATTCGGGGTATAATTTTCACATATCATCCGCATCTATGCTTATTCGAAAGAATAATATAAAATCTATGTTTTCCAGTAAAAAATAATCAAATGAAGGTATTAAAATTCGGCGGAACTTCGGTTGCCAATGCTCAAAATATAAAGTTAGTCCTCGAAATTGTTGAACAAAAATCAAAAGAAGATAAGTTAATAGTAGCAGTTTCAGCCTTCAGTGGCGTTACGGATTTGCTTATATCGGCGGCTTCAAAAGCAGCTTCAAAAGATGATTCTTATCGTGATGTCGTTTTACAAATTGAGAAAAAACACCTCGAAGCCATTAAAGAATTGGTTCCGGCAAACGAACAAACGGCTTTGTTACATTATTGTAAAAAGAACATCTCCTATTTAGAAACCTTGTTGGATGGTTGCTATTTATTGGGTGAATTGACCGCTCGTACTTCAGATATGATTGTGAGTTTTGGTGAACTATTATCATCTTACATCATTGCTGAAGCGATGAAACAAAAGGTAGCAAATAGTAGTTTTAAAGACAGTCGCGAACTCATCAAAACAGATACAAATTTTGGTAAAGCTGAAGTATATTTTGAATTAACAAACAAAAATATTCAAAATTATTTTTCAGAAGATTCTACACAAGTGACTGTCATTCCTGGTTTTATTGCCTCGTCATCAAATAAAAACACAACAACTTTAGGTCGTGGTGGTTCCGATTATACAGCAGCAATTTTAGCAGCAGCCTTGAACGTAACAGAATTGGAAATTTGGACCGATGTGAACGGAATGTTTACCGCCAATCCTAAAATTGTAAAACAAGCTCAACCCATTGAAAAAATCACGTATGAAGAAGCTATGGAATTGTCTCATTTTGGAGCAAAAGTGCTTTATCCGCCTACAATTCAGCCGGTTTTGAGTAAAAATATTCCAATTTGGATAAAAAATACGTTTGAACCGGAAGCTTTTGGAACCTATATTTCATCTGAATCCAATCCAAACGGAAATCCCATTAAAGGAATTTCGCATATCGACAAAATCAGTTTGATAACGTTAGAAGGTTCAGGAATGGTGGGTGTTGCCGGAGTTTCCAAACGTTTGTTTGAAGTATTGTCAAATCATTCCATCAATGTTATTTTTATCACACAAGCTTCTTCAGAACATTCCATTTGCATTGGAATTTTGAATGCGGATGCAGATTTGGCAAAAACAGCGATTGATAAAATCTTTGAATTAGAAAATTCACAACAAAAAATCAATCCGTGTGTGGTTGAAAAAGATTTGTGTATCGTGGCTTTGGTAGGCGAACAAATGAAAAATCACCAAGGAATTAGTGGGAAAATGTTTAGTACATTAGGCAAGAATAACGTAAATATTCGTGCGATTGCCCAAGGTGCTTCAGAGCGAAATATTTCTGTGGTAATCAATGAAAATGATGTAAAAAAAGCATTGAATACATTACACGAACGCTTTTTTGAAGAGCAAACAAAGCAGCTGAATTTATTTGTGATGGGCGTTGGAAATGTAGGCGAAAAATTCATCGAACAAATTCACCAACAAAAGAAATTCTTAAAAGAAAATTTAAAAATAAATCTGCGGGTTATTGCACTTTCCAATTCCAGAAAAATGGTTTTTGATGAAGAAGGAATTTCATTAAAAGATTGGAAAACTGATTTGGATAATGGTGAAAAAACTTCAAAAGCTGATTTTATTGAAAAAACAAAAGCCCTCAATCTTCGCAACAGCATTTTTGTTGATATTACGGCGAATACTGAAGTTTCGAAAACCTACGAACATTATCTTCGAAAAAATATTGCGGTGGTAACGTGCAACAAAATAGCTTGTTCATCTGAGTATGATAATTATTTGAATTTGAAACGCTTATCGCGAAAATACAATGCTCCTTTTTTGTTTGAAACGAATGTTGGAGCTGGTTTGCCAATTATTGATACGTTGAAACATTTAATTGCATCTGGAGATCGAATTCATAAAATTCAAGCCGTTTTATCAGGAAGTTTGAACTTTATTTTTAATAATTTTAGCGAAACCTATACTTTTCACGACGTAGTGAAAGAGGCCGGCGTGCAAGGATTCACCGAACCTGATCCAAAAATCGATTTAAGTGGTGTTGATGTGGCTCGAAAAATTCTGATTCTTATTCGCGAAAGCGGTTATCAAATGGAAATGGAAGACATTGAAAATATTTCGTTTTTACCAAAAGAATGTATGGAAACCAAAACCAATGAAGACTTTTTCAAATCCTTAATCAAACACTCGAGTCATTTTGAGAATTTATTAAAAGAAGCGAAAGAAAAAGATTGTCGTTTGAAATTTGTTGCTAAATTCGATAACGGAAAAGCCAGTGTTGGTTTACAATTTATTCCAAAGGAAAGTCCGTTTTACAATTTGGAAGGAAAAGACAATATAGTTGAATTTTTCACCGATCGATATGTAGATCAACCGCTGATAATCAAAGGAGCCGGTGCCGGTGCTGCTGTGACTGCTTCGGGTATTTTTGCGGATGTGATTCGGATTGGAAATGTATAGAATTGTTTAAAATAGTTTAAATGGTTTAAATGTTTAAAAGTTGTTGGTATCTACTAACTCAACCAATTTAAACAAACTTAAACCATCTAAACTATTTTAAACAAACTTAAACCCTAACTAAAATGAACCAAATAAAAATATTCTGCCCTGCCACCGTAGCCAACTTATCCTGTGGATTTGATGTGTTAGGATTGTGTTTAGAAGGCATTGGCGATGAAATGATTATTCGCAAAAGCGATGAAAAAGGAATCCGAATTACAAAAATAACCGGAGCCGATTTGCCTTTGGAAACAAATAAAAATGTAGCGGGTGTTGCCGGATTGGCAATGTTAAACCACTTGGATTTAGAATTTGGATTTGAGATTGAAATCCACAAAAAAATTAAAGCCGGAAGTGGAATTGGAAGCAGTGCGGCAAGTGCAGCAGGAGTTGTAGTTGGAATTAATGAGTTATTAGGAAACCCTTTGCATCGAAAAGATTTAATTCCGTTTGCAATGGAAGGTGAATTTTTGGCCAGTGGAAGTTATCACGCCGATAATGTGGCTCCTGCAATTTTGGGCAGATTTACGTTAGTTCGTGGTTATGATCCGTTGGAAGTTATTAAAATTAATAGTCCGAATGATTTGTATGTAACAATTATTCATCCGCATATTGAAGTAAAAACTTCGGAAGCAAGGAAAGTTTTACCTAAAGAAATTCCGCTAAAAACAGCCATTACACAATGGGGAAATTTAGGTGGTTTCATCAGTGGATTATATACCGAAAATTATGCTTTAATGGGTCGTTGTTTGCAAGATGTTGTAGCTGAACCTTATCGAAAAAACTTAATTCCCGAATTTGATAATGTCAAAAAAGTTGCTTTAGAAAATGGTGCGTTAGGTTGCGGAATTTCCGGTTCAGGACCATCAATTTATGCATTGAGTAAAGGAATTCAAACAGCTGAAAATGTGGGCGATAAAATTAAAGAAGTCTATTCAAAAACCGGAATTGAATATGCTATTTATGTTTCGAAGGTTTGTGATTTTGGGGTGAGAGTGATTTAAAAAACTACTTATTTATTAATTTCTTTAAATTTAAAAACTAAAGCTTCAACTTCCTTTTTATCAACTTTAAACAGTGGAATTTCAATCGTTGAATTCTTTGATTTAATAATTAATTTATCTTTTTCCTTATACTTACTAAAAATTCCTAAATCAAAAATAAAATCAATTACTAAACTAAAAATTGATATAATCCAATTGGTTTTACCTTTAACTAAATTAACCGAAATAATAGAATTGTATTTGAAATCACCACTATTTGAAGGATTATCATCATCAATCAAATGAAAATCACTATCATTAAATGTAAATAATAATTTCGGTTTCTTTCTTAATTCGTAAATTGTTGTCGCCATCAATTAATCCTCTTCCCTATTCTGAAACTTCGCTCGTTTACTTCCTTCATAAATATCATATTTCAACAATCTTGCTTCTAATTTTCCATTGAATAATTTGATTTTTCGGGAAGGTTTTAATCCCACAAACTTCAACGCTTCTAAATTGGCCGTGATAAACCAAGCTTGCGTGTTGGGATAACTTTGTTTGAACGTGTCGCCGATTTCTCTATAAAATCGTTCCATATCAATATCTAAACGTTCACCATACGGCGGATTGAAAACCATATGAAGCGGACCTTCCGTCTGTTTTTCTGTTTCAAAAAAGTCTTTCTGTTCTATCGTAACATAATCATCCAAATTGGCATTTTGAATATTGTCTTGTGCTTTTCGAACGGCACTTGGAGCCTTATCAAAACCTTTAATCGTATAATGAAATTCACGTGTTTTCTTCATCAAACTATCGATAATTTGGTCGAATAAATCATTATCCCAATCATTCCATTTTTCAAAAGCGAATTCTTTTCGATTGATGTTTGCAGGAATGTTGCAAGCAATCATTGCTGCTTCTGCTAAAATAGTTCCGCTTCCGCACATTGGATCGAGAAAATGAGAAGTTCCATCCCACCCGGAAAGAATCAACATTCCGGCTGCTAAAACTTCATTTATTGGAGCAATATTCGTAGCCGAACGATAACCTCTTTGGTGTAATGATTCACCGGAAGTATCCAATGAAACCGTACATTGATCACGATCTAAGTGAATATGAATTCGCAAATCGGGAAAATCTTTATCAATACTCGGACGAACACCGGTTTTTTCACGAAATTGATCCACAATCGCATCTTTCGTTTTTAAAGCTACAAATTGTGAATTGTTAAACGCTTCAGAATACAATGTGACATCAACCACAAAAGTCTGCTTTTCATTCATAAACTGACTCCAATCTATGCTGTAAATACCATCATATAAACTCTTATCATTAAACACTTTAAACCATTTAATTGGCTTCAAAATTTTAAGAGCTGTTCGCAACGATAAATTGGCTTTGTACATAAAACCTTTGTCGCCGGAAAAAGTGACAACTCGTGTCCCGGTTTGCACATCTTGTCCGCCTAATTGCTGAACTTCTTTGGCTAAAATATCTTCAAAACCAAAAAAGGTTTTGGCTACCATCTTAAAATTCTTCTCCATAACTGTTTAAATCTGTAAAACTTGGCAAAAATACACTAAATTTGCACGTTCTTAAAGCATCTATCCAATTAATGTCAGAATCTAAAATTCCTTCAACCCGCAACTCGCAACTCGCCACAGAAAACTGGTACGCCTCTTGGTTTGACACTCCGTATTATCATATTCTTTACAAAGACAGAGATTATGAAGAAGCACAGGCGTTTATGGATAATTTAACCGAATATTTGAATTTACCCGAAGAAGCCAAGATTTTAGATTTAGCTTGTGGAAAAGGTCGTCATTCTATCTACTTGAATCAATTGGGTTATGATGTAACAGGAGCCGATTTATCTGAAAACAGCATAAATGCAGCTTCAAAATCATCGAATGAAAAACTGCATTTTGTGGTTCATGACATGAGAATTTCATTTGAAGAAAAGTTTGATGCCATTTTCAATTTATTCACCAGTTTTGGTTATTTTGAAGATGATGCAGATAATTTAACAACGCTAAAGGCCATTCGCGAAAGCTTAACAGAATACGGATTTGCAGTCATTG
This sequence comes from Flavobacterium azooxidireducens, assembly GCF_023195775.1. NCBI lineage: Bacteria > Pseudomonadati > Bacteroidota > Flavobacteriia > Flavobacteriales > Flavobacteriaceae > Flavobacterium > Flavobacterium azooxidireducens. The sequence continues at coordinate 3,412,774 of NZ_CP096205.1, read as the reverse complement.
ATTTTATGAATGTGGATTTTGTTTTGGAGAATTTAAATCCTGCTGAAACAAAAACAGTGGATGGAATTGATTTTCATATTAAACGATATGAAAAAGACAATCATATTTATAAAGAAATTTCGTTTTCTGATAAAGGAAAGGCGTTTCATTTTACCGAAAAAGTACAAGCTCTCCGATTAACTGATTTTGAAAAGATGATGGAAGAAGCCGGAATTTATTTATTGGATGTTTTTGGGGATTATAAACTCCGAAAATTCTACAAATCACAATCTGAACGTTTAATTTTGATATTCAAATAATGCAATACATCATCACTTTTGCAGCCGTAATTTTAGGTTTTTTAATTGCTTTATTTTTAAAACCTCAAAAGAAAAAAAACATTAAATTATTACTGGCTTTTAGTGGAGCTTTTTTACTTTCACTAACGGTTTTGCATTTGCTTCCTGAATTATTTCACGAAGGTCATCACCATGTTCACGAAGGCGAACACGAACATCACACACTACCGGTTGGGGTTTTTATTATGATTGGAATTTTGTTCCAAATTATCCTCGAATTTTTCTCGAAAGGTGCCGAACACGGTCACGTTCACGTGCATACCGATGAAAACAATGAAGTACATCAAATTCCGTGGTTATTGTTTATCAGTTTGTGTATTCACGCGTTGTTAGAAGGATTTCCGATTCACGAAAATACCAATTTGGCTTACGGAATTGCGGTGCACCACTTCCCTATTGCGATTATTCTAACGCTGTTTTTTGTGAATGCAAAGATGAATAAAATGATGGTTTTTGCTTTTATGTTTTCGTTTGCTTTGATGACGCCAATCGGGACGTTATTAGCGGAACAATTGCATTTTGCACAACATTATTCCAAAGAAATTTCAGCCATTGTAGTTGGTATTTTATTTCATATTTCTTCTACTATTATTTTTGAAAGTAATGAAGGTCACAAATTCAATTTAGCGAAAATAACAATGATTGTATTGGGATTTTTATTGGCTTATGTGATGGAAATGGGGCATTCGCATTAAGGTTTTCTGTTGTCGGTTGTCAGTTTTCTGATTTGGGATGACGTTATATTTCATCATTATCATCAAAAAAACTCAGATTCTCAGCTTCTCAGCAACTCAGCAACTTTTTTTGCGTCTTTGCGACTTTGCGAGAATCTTAATTTGACTTATCTTTGAGTGAAAATTAAAAGTATGTCTTTTACCAAAACTACCGAACAATCCTCTAACTACGAACATCTGGAAAAGATGTCGGTTTCCGAATTACTACAAAACATCAATAACGAAGATAAAACCGTTCCATTAGCGGTTGAAAAAGCGTTGCCACAAATTGAAAAATCCGTTCAAAAAGTGGTTAGCCAATTAAAAAATGGCGGACGTCTTTTTTATATCGGAGCAGGAACATCAGGAAGATTAGGTGTTGTGGATGCTTCGGAATGTCCGCCAACCTTCGGAGTTCCATTTGATTTGGTGGTGGGAATTATTGCCGGTGGCGACAAAGCCATTCGCAAAGCGGTAGAATTTGCCGAAGATGATACTGAACAAGCTTGGAAAGATTTATCGGAATTCAACATCAGTCAAAATGATTTCGTCATTGGAATAGCTGCTTCGGGAACTACGCCTTATGTGATTGGTGGTTTGGAAAAATGCAATCAAAATAACATTCCAACGGGTTGTATTACTTGCAACGAAGGTAGTCCGCTCTCACAAGTTTCACAATTTCCGATTGAAGTGGTAGTTGGTCCCGAATTCGTAACCGGAAGTTCACGAATGAAAGCCGGAACCGCTCAAAAGTTGGTTTTGAATATGATTTCTACCGCTACGATGATTCAGCTTGGAAAAGTGAAAGGTAACAAAATGGTAGATATGCAATTGAGCAACAACAAATTGGTTGACCGTGGCATTCGAATGATTATGAGCGAAATTCCGGTGAGTTATGAAGAAGCTGGAATTTTGTTGGAGAAGTTTGGAAGTGTGCGGAAAGCAGTGGAGAGTTATCTGTCGCAGTAAACAGTCACTCCAGATAGCTATTGGGATTCAGTAAGATTTTAAGAAAATGAAACGCAGAGAAAGTAAAAATAATTTTATTTATTTTGGAATTGCCATTGTTGCAATTACATTCTTGTTTGTTTTATTTTCTTATGAAAAACCATCAAGATTTTGCAAAAATGAACTTTTTATAATTTCCACTGATAGCTTACTAAAATTTAATCTTAAACTAAATCAACTGAAAGATAGTTTAGCAAAAGATGTAGAGCATTTTTTTTATGATTCTGATATTTGTGATAAAAATATCAATTTTGGATTGATATTAAGTAATAAAGAAGTTGTGAATGTTTCTGTTTTCAAAGAATGTGATTTAAATCTTCTGATGAGTAATCGCAACAGATTTTCAATACTTTTAAATCATAAAGGGCAATTATTATTAGATGAAGATATGACTACAATAGATTCTATTCCTAATAAAATTTTAAAACAGTTTATAAATGATTACTCTGGATATGAAAAACATTATTCTCCGTATCAAAATTTACATAATCAATCCTTCTTTGTTAATTGGAGACTATTAACACCAAAAGATTCTATTGAAAAAGTTCTTTTAAAAACACAAGAAGGGTTTGTCAAAATATATGACGAATTAGCAAATAAGCGATATAGTAAAAATTTATGCGAGTTAAATGAAAAAGAATTGTTTGAACTAAAAAATGGTTTTGACTGCCATTTAGTTTTAGATTTTTTTCCACTACCACCTCCTCCTCCACCTCCAACAATAATTAAATAAAAATTTATGGACAACAAAGAACTTCTCTTTAAAGGAATAAAATATGCCGTCGGTTCCATTCCATTAATGTTTTTGGGACCAATCCTCATTCATAACGCCTTTATGAATAAGCATACCAACTGGCATTATGTTGTATTAGGAATCGGAATTTTTATTTGTATTACCGCCGTATCGTTGATGTTCAAAGGAATAAAAATTATGATGAAAAGTTTATTTGATGGAAACGAAAACTAATTACCTCGAAAGTGTCAAAAAACAATTTCTCTACTATAAAACGTTGGGAGAAAAAGCAATGGAACAACTTGAACCTGAGCAACTTTTTATTTCTGTGAATGAAGACACAAATTCTATTGCAATTATTGTGAATCATATGGTGGGAAATATGCTTTCGCGATGGACCGATTTTCTAACCACCGACGGAGAAAAAGAATCGCGAAATCGTGATGCTGAATTTGAAGAAATTCTCACAACCAAACCTGAACTTATAGCTCATTGGGAAAAAGGTTGGCAATGTTTATTTGATGCGTTAAATGGTTTACAACCGGAACAACTAGACGAAATCATCTATATTCGAAACGAAGGTCATACCGTTATAGAAGCCATAAATCGTCAATTGGCTCATTATCCTTACCATATTGGGCAAATCGTTTTTTATGCCAAAATGTTGAAAAAAACCGAATGGCAAAGTTTATCCATTCCTAAAAATAAATCGAAGAATTATAATGCAGATAAATTTTCTAAAGAAAAAAGCATTAAGAATTTTACGGATGATGAATTAAAAAAATTACAATGAAAAAATTACAATGAAAAAATTACTTCCAATCTTATCTTTACTATTCATTTCCTGTTACCAACAAGAAAGAAATTGCACCGATTTCAAAACCGGAAAATTTCAATTTGAACAAGAAATTGATGGCAAAAAAGAAATTTCAATTTTTGAACGAAATGATACGTTACAAATAGAGACCTTCCGAGGAAAAACAGATTCTTCCTCCGTTCGATGGTTAAATGATTGCGAATTTGTGTTGCAGAAGCTTCATCCAAAAGGAATGAAAGAAAAAAAAGCAATACACATGAAAATTTTAACAACAAACGAAAAAAACTATACATTTGAATATTCTTTTGTAGGCGAATCGGCTAAACAAAAAGGTGTTGTAACAAAAGTGAATTAATTGCGTATAAGTATCATTAATCAAACTAAACTGTATGGAAGTATTTGCTAATCCAGATGCGTGGATTGCCCTTTTAACACTGACATTCCTTGAGATTATTCTCGGAATCGATAACATTATTTTCATCTCGATTGTAACAGGAAAACTGCCTGAAGAAAAACGAAAAAAAGCCACAAGAATAGGTTTGTTTTTAGCCATGTTTATGCGAATTGCGATGCTCTTTGGTATTTCGATTTTAATTGCCATGAAAGCTCCTTGGTTTTCTGTCGATTGGGGTTGGTTTAGCGGAGGTTTTACCGGACAAGCAGTAGTGTTATTTTTAGGCGGACTGTTTCTGATTTATAAAAGTACCAAAGAAATTCACGAAAAAGTAGATCATAAAGGAGTTGAAGAAAAAGAATTAAAAACTTCTGCTGCCAAATCGTTTGGAAATGTAATTTTTCAAATTCTTTTGATTGACTTAATTTTTTCTGTCGATAGTATTTTAACCGCTGTTGGAATGACCAACGGTGTGGAAGGTGCTTTATATATCATGGTAACGGCTGTTGTTATTTCAGTTGGTGTGATGATGCTTTTTGCGGTTCCGGTTGGTAATTTCGTTAACGCAAATCCATCCATTCAAATCCTTGGTTTGGCGTTCTTAATCTTAATCGGATTTATGTTGATTACAGAAAGCATGCACTTATCCGAAGCTTCTTTGTTAGGTCAACACGTTGGAGCAGTTCCAAAAGGGTATCTCTATTTTGCTATTGCTTTTTCACTAGCTGTGGAATTTATTAATATGAAAATGCGGAAGAAAAGCGGGCAATAACAAAATTATTTAAAAAAATATGTAACAATTTTCATTGTGATGAATCAAAAGGAAAACTTTTAAAAATCACAACTTATGAAAACTGTTACATTTTTTATTTTATCACTTGTAAGTTCATTAGTAACTTCAATGTACGCTCAAAAATCATTTGACGTTACTATCAAAGGAAAAGGAGAACCAGTCTTTCTTTTTCCAGGCTTTGGATGTACGGGCGAACTTTGGAACGACACTGTTTCCGAACTTTCTAAAACTAACGAATGCCACATTTTTACTTTTGCCGGTTTTGGTGATGTTACTCCAATTGAAATGCCTTGGTTTTCCACTATCAAAGAAGAAGTTATTACTTATACCAAATCAAACAAAATCAATAAACCAACTTTAATTGGGCATAGTTTAGGTGGAACTTTAAGTTATTGGTTGGCATCTTCTGAACCCGATTTATTTAAAAGAGTGATTGCTGTTGATGCTCTTCCCTGCTCTGCCGCCTTAATGATTCCGAATTACAAAGGAGAAAAAATTCCGTACGATAATCCGCAAAGCAAAATGATGTTGCAAATGGATGATGCTGCTTTTAAAGGAATGAATGCACAACAAGTTCAGTTTATGTGTAAAAATCAAGAAAAGCAAAAAGTAATTATTGAAATGATGAATAAAGCCGATCGAAAAACCTACATCAATGGTTATATTGATATGTTGAATTTAGATTTGAGAGAAGAAATTTCAAAAATAAAAGTTCCTGTGATTATCTTAGCTGCTACATTTCCTGATAAAGCTACGGTTGAAAAAACCTATCAAGCACAATTCGAAAAATTACCTTCAGTTAAAATAAGTTATGCCGAAAATGCTGCTCATTTTGTAATGTATGATCAACCGGAATGGTTTAGAAAAAATTTAATCGAAAATTTAAACTAACTTGGAAAAGCAAGCCCAATTTAACGAATTATTCAATACACATTATCCCAAGGTTTTGCGATTATGTAAAGGATATTTCAATGGCGATGCTGATTTGGCAGCCGATGCTTCCCAAGAAGTTTTCATTAAAGTTTGGGAGAATTTAGATTCTTTTAGAAATGAATCCGGTATTAGCACGTGGATTTTCAGAATTACCGTAAACACTTGTTTGGTTTATTTACGAAAGAAATCAACGAAAAAAGAAATTCGTTCTGAACAATTTCCAAACCTTGAATCCGAAAATTATTCTCCTGAAATTGAAGAAAAATTGAGCAAAATGTATGCTTGTATTCAAAAACTGGAAGAAATGGGAAAAATGATTATTCTAATGGCTTTAGAAGGAATGGATTACAGCGAAATTGCTCAAGTTGTTGGTTTGACCGAAGAAACGCTTCGAGTTCGAATTCATCGCATAAAAAAAAGTTTAACTCAATGTGTACAAAAATGACAGAATTTAATAACATACAAGAAATTTGGAATTCGCAATCGGATTCAAAACCAAGTACAACTGCTTCCGCATTGATTGCTAAAGCGAATGAACATACCAAAACCTTAAAACATAATCATTATTGGACAATCGGAATTATTTCTGTGACCGTTTTAATTCTATTATTTTACTTTTTTTGGACTAATTCGCATCAATTTAATTCTTTAACAATTGGTTTGAGTGTGATGATTGGTATGTTGATTTTTAGAATTATTTTGGAAATCAATAGTTCTACCAAATTAAAAAGCATAAAACCGGATGTATCATTAGTAGACTATTCTCAAAAAGTAAAATCATTTTATGAATGGCGAAAAAAGATTCATCTAATTCTAACACCAATCATCTACATCAGCTATTTTATTGGTTTTACAATGCTTTTGCCGACTTTTAAAGCCAATTTCAGCAACGGATTTTATATGTATTGTTTGGTAAGTGGTTATGGATTTTTCTTTGTCTTTGGCTATTTTTTAATCAAACAAATAAGGAAAGAATTAAAATTGATTGAATTTCTTAATCAGGTGAAATAATTTTAAGATTGAATGTTACAATAATACAATTGATTCGTCTTCAATTTATTATTAATCAAAAAACAATCAATTATGAAAAATTTAATTTGTGTTTTAGCTGTTCTTTTTATCTCAATTTCTTCTTTTGCTCAATCTTTTGAAAAATTAGAAAAAGATGAAAATGTAACCAAAGTTGTAGTAAGCAAAGGATTATTTTCACTTATTGGAAAAGTATCCGACAAGAAAAACTTGACTACTGAAGACAAAAAAGTAATGGATTTTATTGACCGAATAAAATCATTTAAAATGTACACTTCTACCGGAAATACGCAACGTAATGAAATGAAAGCAATTGCCGGAAAGTACCGTAAATCTAAAGAATTTGAAGAATTAATGCGAATTAATGATGGCGGAAAAGAAGTAGAATTTTTAGTAAAAACCGGAAAAAAAGATGAAATTTCAGAACTCATAATGTTTGTGGAAGGTTCCGGCGATAATGAATCGGTTATTTTTCAACTTTCATTGAGTTAATTAGTATGGCTTAATAGTCAAAAATAGTTGATAAAACAACTGTGATGTATTATAAAATATGATGTTCCCAAAAGTTTATTGAAATTAGTTTCAATAAACTTTTTCTATTTATAAATAAATTTGAAAATCTATTCTTGATTTTGGCATAATTGAATAAACCTCTCCTCAATCCTTTCAATATCTTTAATCGATTTTTTAGCCCAATCAATTCGTTTTAAAAAAATTTCTTCTTCACTCAATTTCCAATCTAATTCTGAATTTCGCAATCGACTTGTCAAATTTTGTAAAATAATTGCCGCTGCCACCGAAATATTCAAACTTTCAGAAAAACCCACCATCGGAATTTTCAAAAAACAATCGGCCTGAGCCATTACTTCTTCCGATAAGCCATCACGTTCGGTTCCAAAAAACAACGCTGATTTTTTAGAAACATCAAAATCATCCAACAAACACGAATCAATATGAGGCGAAGTTGCTACAATTTGATATCCTTTTTCTTTCAAAGCATTTATACATGATTGATTCGTTTGATATTGATGTACATCTACCCATTTTTGAGCTCCCATCGCAATTTCTGCATCAATACTTTTACCAAATTTCTGTTCTACTACATGAAGTTCCTGAATTCCAAACACATCACAGCTTCGCATCACAGCACTCGTATTATGCATTTGAAAAACATCTTCAATAGCAACCGTAAAATGTTTTGTTCTAAATTGTAGTACTTCTAAAAACTTTGCTTTTCTGTTTTCGGTTAAAAAGTCCTCTAGATAAATAAGGTATTCATTCGTTTTTATCATTTCATTCATACAAAATTGGTTTTTAAATCTTAAGTTGTTATCTTGGCTACTTCAAAAAAAGCTAAATATGACACAAGAAGAATTATTGCCCCTAATTTACAAAAAAGATGATAGGGCGTTCACACTTTTGTATGACATGTACTCAAAAAGTCTCTTTGGTGTAATTAGTAACTTAATTAAAGAACGTGAAGAAGCCGAAGATGTTCTCCAAGATGTATTTGTAAAAATCTGGAAAAACATCGATTCTTACAGCGAAGACAAGGGTCGGTTCTACACCTGGATTGTCAATATTGCTCGAAATAGTTCCATCGACAAACTTCGTTCTAAAGGATTTAACAATAGTCAAAAAAACCTATCGGCAGATAATTTCGTACATCTACTTGACGATAACACAAGACTGAACAATAAGATTGATTCCATCGGGATTCAAGAATTTGTTAAAAAATTAAAACCTAAATGCATTAAGATTATCGACTTATTATTCTTCAAAGGATTCACCCAACAAGAAGCGTCAGACGAACTCGAAATTCCGTTAGGAACCGTTAAAACACAAAACAGAAACTGTATTAACGAATTAAGAAACTTATTACAAGTATCATGAGTACACAAGAGTATATAGAATCAGGAATTCTGGAATTGTATGTCTACGGTAAACTAAACGACTCCGAAATTGAAGAGGTCGTAAAGATGGCCAAACAACATGCGGAAATTAAAGCGGAAATCATTGAGATTGAAAACGCAATGGTTTATCTGTCAGGAAGCGTTGCACCTCGTTTGTCCGGCAAAAACTATGAAGCCATCAAACAACAAATTTTTGGTGACACGACCAAAGTTGTTGAATTGAAACCGGAAACAAAACGAAAAGCAAATTTCAGTCAATACCTTGGATGGGCGGCCGCAATTGTTTTCCTTGTGGGAGGCGGCTATTTATACCAACAAGTTGAAGGTAAAAAAGAAGCTATTGCAAACATCGAAAAAGAAAAAGGTAAATTACAAGAAGCCGTTGTTGATTTGGAATTGAAAAACAAAGCAAACGAAGAAGCTCTTGCATTGGTTAGAGATCCAAAAAATACTATTGTTCCGTTAGCTGGTCAGGAAGTTTCGCCAACATCATTTGCAAAAGTATATTGGAATCAGGAAACCCAAACAGTTTATGTAGACGGAGCCGGTTTACCGGAACCACCGGAAGGATATGTGTATCAAGTTTGGGCTTTAAAATTAAACCCTTTAACACCATTAAGCATTGGTCTCTTGGATGACTTTAAAGGAGATAATAAACGAATCTTCGCTGTGGATAATGTTGTAGAAGCCGAAGCCTTCGGAATCACGCTCGAACCCGCCGGTGGAAGTGTAAGTCCAACTTTAGAGCAGTTGTACACCTTAGGAAAAGTATAAAAATTTATATTTCAAAACCCTTTCACATTGAGAGGGTTTCTTTTTACGTATGAAAAAATTAGTAGTTTTAAGCGGAGCCGGAATTAGTGCCGAAAGTGGTATCAAAACCTTTCGTGATGCATACGGACTGTGGGAAGGCCATGACATCATGGAAGTGGCTTCACCTTTGGGTTGGAATAATAATCCCGAATTAGTATTAGATTTTTATAACAAAAGAAGAAAGCAATTGCTTGAAGTGCAACCCAATCAAGGGCATTATATTTTAGCCGAATTAGAAAAATATTTTGATGTGCATATCATCACTCAAAACGTAGATAATTTACATGAAAAAGCAGGAAGCACCAAAGTTTTACATTTACATGGCGAACTTTTAAAAGTAAAAAGCACAAATGATGAAAATTATATTTTAGATTGGAATGACGATTTAACCTCTGCTCATAAAGATCCTAACGGAAACCAAATGCGACCTCATATTGTTTGGTTTGGCGAAGATGTTCCTGCCATTGAAGAAGCGATTGATTTAGCTGAAGTAGCAGACTATTTCATTGTTATTGGCACTTCGCTTCAAGTTTATCCTGCAGCAGGAATTATGCATTACACTCGACCTGAAACACCAGTTTTTTATATCGATCCAAAACCGGCAAGTGTTGTTCAATTAGCGAATCCGTTAGAAATTATTCCGCTTTCCGGTTCAGAAGGAATGATGATGTTGAAAGAGCGATTATTGCTGTTGAAATAATTATTTTAAGAAAATATTCTTCCAAACTTTGTAATAAAATCCGATAATTATAAGTGTAAAAGCTAACGGAATTCCGGTTTCAACCAATTCTTCCGGTCTGTTATCCAAAAACAAATGAAGAATAAAAATATTGAATATAATAGGTAATAAAACAATTGCTCCTAATAATCTGGTTCTCGGAATAAGCAACAAAATTCCAGACAAAACCTGAAAAAATCCAACTACTTTTAACATTCCTGACTGACACATTCCGGTAATAACCTGCTGATATACTAACGGAATTGTACTAGTTTCGTCATACACTTTACAAGGTGACAAAAAATGTTTATTCACTCCTTTGTAAATAAAAAATAGTCCTAAAATGATGCTTAACACAACAATCAAAAGTTCAAAACCTCTCTTCATGTTTTTTTTATTTTTAATTAATCTAAATTGCAATTGCAATATTACTCTATTTTTATAAAAAAACAACATATTGAACAAACTTTTTCATTTCCTTTTCTTGACTATAAAAACTATATTTGCACTTCGAATAAAACCTGACAAATTCAGAAAATCAACCCAACAACACAACTACTATGCATCCTTTAAATGAACTTAACGCCATTTCTCCAATAGACGGAAGATACCGCAATAAAACCGTTTCGTTAGCAGCTTACTTTTCAGAAGAAGCTCTAATAAAATACAGAGTTTTGGTTGAAATTGAATATTTTATTGCTCTTTGTCAACTTCCTTTACCACAATTAAAATCGGTTGATGCAAGTGTTTATGAAAAACTGAGAGATTTGTATCGGAATTTTTCAACTGAAGATGCCTTATCTATCAAAGAAATTGAAAAAACGACCAATCACGATGTAAAAGCAGTTGAATATTTTATCAAAAATGGATTTGACAAATTAGGTTTAGAAAATCACAAAGAATTTATTCATTTTGGGTTAACGTCACAAGACATCAATAATACAGCGATTCCGCTTTCTGTGAAAGAGAGTTTTGAAAAAGTATATTTACCACTTTTAGTCAATGTCATTTCAAAATTAAAAGACTTGAGTCAGGAATGGAGAGATGTTCCAATGCTTGCACGCACACACGGGCAGCCTGCCTCTCCTACCCGCTTAGGAAAAGAATTTGGTGTTTTTGTAGAACGTTTAGAAGAACAAATGCGTCAGTTATTCAATATTCCTTTTGCAGCAAAATTTGGTGGTGCAACCGGAAATTATAATGCTCACCATGTGGCTTATCCTCAAATTGATTGGAAAAAATTCGGAACTCAATTTGTTGAGGATACATTAGGACTTCATCATTCTTTCCCAACCACTCAAATTGAACATTACGATCATATTGCTGCTTATTTTGATTGTTTAAAGAGAATCAATACCATTTTAATTGATTTAGACAGAGACATTTGGACGTATGTTTCTATGGATTATTTCAAACAAAAAATCAAAGCCGGAGAAATTGGTTCATCGGCTATGCCACATAAAGTAAACCCAATTGATTTTGAAAATTCGGAAGGAAATTTAGGTATTGCCAATGCAATTTTTGAACATCTTTCTGCCAAATTGCCACTTTCTCGTTTGCAAAGAGATTTAACCGACAGTACCGTTTTACGAAACATCGGAGTACCAATCGGTCATACATTAATTGGTTTTGAAGCCACTTTAAAAGGATTAGATAAATTGTTATTAAATCCATCCAAATTAGAAGAAGATTTAGAACGAAATTGGGCTGTTGTAGCCGAAGCAATTCAAACCATTTTACGTAGAGAAGGTTATCCAAATCCGTATGAAGCGTTGAAAGGTTTAACCAGAACCAATGAAGTGATGAATCAAAAAACCATTCATGCTTTTATCGAAACATTAGAAGTTTCTAATGAAATTAAAGCGGAATTACTTCAAATCACACCATCCAATTATTTGGGAATTTAATCTTATTTTGTTAAAGTTGCATTGCTTTTTTATTGAAAAAAAGTTGTAGTTTTGAGCATGCCACAAAATAAAATATTAATTCTATTTGCTCATCCTTTGTATGAAAAGTCGTTTGTGAATCAAACATTGGTTAGTCATATTCCAAAGTCAAACCACATTACTTTTCATGATTTATATGAAGAATATCCTGAATTTGATATCGACGTAAAAAGAGAACAAGCCTTGCTTGAAAAGCACGATATTATCATTTGGCATCATCCTTTGTACTGGTATAGTTGTCCGCCATTGCTCAAACAATGGATAGACATGGTTTTAGAATATGATTGGGCTTACGGCAAAAAAGGGAAAGCATTGCAAAATAAAATGATTTTTCAGGCAATTACGACCGGTGGTTTAAAAGAAAATTACTGCGAAACCGGACGAGATCGTTTTACAATCCCGGATTTATTAGAACCATTTAATCAAACCGCAAAAGTGTGCAATATGATTTATCTTCCGCCATTTGTTGTGCATGGAACCCATAAAATGAATGAAGAAGAAGCAATTAATCATGCTAAAACATACGCTGAATTATTACTTTTTCTGACCAAAAACGAAATCAATTCAGAAGAAATCAATAGTAATTTCTATATGAATGAATGGTTTTTAAAAATAAAATCAAATGGATAACGGATTTTTTATACAAGCCATCATCTATTTAACTTCGGCCATTGTTTGTGTTCCGATAGCTAAAAAATTGGGATTAAGTTCCATCTTAGGCTATCTTTTTGCAGGAATTTTTATTGGTCCGTTTGTGTTAGGTTATATTGGTAACGAAGGTGAAGACATCATGCATTTTGCCGAATTTGGTGTGGTTATGATGCTATTCCTTATCGGATTGGAGCTTGATCCCTACAAATTCTGGAAGATGCGAAAATTCATCCTCGGAATGGGTTCTATGCAATTAATTGGAAGTGCGATTGTCATATTTATACTTTGTCAACTTTTCTTAGATTGGTCTTGGCAAACCACGGTTGTTATTGCTTTGGCACTTTCGCTTTCCTCCACTGCGATTGTTTTACAAACTTTAAAAGAAAAAGGACTTTCGCAAACTTCGATGGGAAGATCTTCTTTTGCCGTTTTACTTTTTCAAGATATTGCTGTGATTCCAATTTTGGCGATTATTCCGCTAATGGTTTCGGGAAGTACTGTTGAGGCAGAGAATTTGCATTCTTCATTAATATCCGATTTTGATGCTTGGATTCAAACAGTTATTGTTACAGCAACAATTATTGCTGTTTATTTTAGTGGAAGATTGTTGGTAATTCCTGTTCTTCGAATGGTTGCCAAAACGCGTTTGCAAGAATTATTTACTGCTTCGGCTCTTTTGTTGGTAGTTGCGGTTTCCTATTTAATGCAAATGGTTGGATTAAGTCCGGCTCTTGGTGCTTTTTTAGCCGGAGTTGTATTAGCTAATTCAGAATTCAGACATGAGTTGGAAGGCGATATTGCTCCATTTAAAGGATTGCTGTTAGGTTTATTTTTTATTGGCGTTGGTGCTTCCATCAACTTTAAATTAATTATTGAAAATCCAATATTTATACTAGTTTTTGGAGCAATTTTTACAGCGGTCAAGTTTTTTGTGCTTTTTGGAATAGGAAAATTTTATAAAAAAAGTAATGACCAAAATTTATTATTTTCTTTTGGATTAAGTCAAGCCGGTGAATTTGGATTTGTAATTCTGAGTTTCTCCATGCAATTGAATATTTTACCAAATATTTTAGCCAATCAAATGATGGCAATTATTGCATTGAGTATGCTTTCGACTCCTTTTTTACTTTTAATTAATGAAAAATGGATAGATCCTTATTTTGGAGTTAAAGAAAAAGAAGATAGAAAACAGGATGAAATTGATGAACATAACGAAGTTATCATTGCCGGATTTGGACATTTTGGAAGTACAATTGGTCGTTTGCTACGTGCAAATGGAGTAAGTGCAACCATTTTAGATCATGATTCAGATCGCGTTGATTTACTCCGTAAAATGGGCTTTAAAGTTTATTATGGCGATGCTACTCGATTAGAATTACTCAAAGCAGCCGGAGCCGAAGATGCCAAAATTTTTATTGCCGCCATTGATAATCCGGAAGTAAATTTAAGTGTGGTTGAAATTTTGCGGAAACATTTTCCACACCTGAACATTTTAACCCGAGCCAGAAATCGAGTGGATGCGTATGAATTAATTGATCATGGCGTTGATAAAATTTACCGTGAAACCCTTTATACTGCCGTTCATTTAGGCGTTGATGCGTTGACGCAACTTGGGCACAGAAAATATTCTGCTACTCGACAAGGACAGCGTTTTATCAAATATGACGAAGCTGCCATTCGAAAATTAGCCGCCAAACGACATGATAAAATGGCTTACTTGGCCACAGTGAAAGACGAAATTGAAATGCAGGAACAATTATTAAAAAGTGACATGCTTATCAATTTTTCAGCAACGGACCATGCTTGGGATAGTGAACATTTGAAAAAACAGATTTCAGAATAATTTTCATAAAAAACCACGAAATCAATTGAATTCGTGGTTTTTAAATTTTGGTTTATTTTTTGTTATTCTAACATAAATGTCACATTAATGTTAGTTAAAATTTCAATTTCACCAATAGCTAAGGTTTCTTGAGAAGAATCCATCGCTTCTGCTTTCATCATCACATTTCTGTACATTTGTGGTTGATACATCGGTTGAGAATTATCCGTAATCAAGATTGCTTTCCCAACTTTTTGATTTAAAGCAGATGCAAAATCTTCCGCTTTTTTCTTAGCATCCAAAACAGCTTGTTTTCTGGCAGTTACTTTGTGCTCTTCTAATTTAGATGATTTAAACTCTACACCATTAATGTTATTAATTCCCGTGTCAACCAATCCCATCATTAATTCATCATATTTTTTGATGTCTTTTAAAGTAATTGTGATGGATTGTGACGCTTGAAAATTATGTTTCTTTTTTTCATAATCATACGATTTGTATAAACTCACATTTGTAGTTTGAAAATCGGAAGTTGGAATACCAAATTTTTTGATATACTTCACCACTTTATCCACTGTTTCATCGTTCATTTTTTTTACTTCAGCTGCATCTTTCCCAGTGTTTTGAACACCTAAATTGATGACAACTTGGTCTGGAGCAACTTTTACTTTTCCTTCTCCGGAAACGGAAATCTGAGGAACAATTTTGTTTTCTTGTGCATTCATTGACGTAGCTACTAACGTTAATAAAATAATAATTGACTTTTTCATATTGATTAGGTTTATTTTTCAGAAAACATTCAATTTGTATGCCAAAACAATCGTTTGATGTATTTGTTGATGTATTTCTTTTGATTTTTAATGACGAAGCTAAACTAACTTATTCTTCTATAAGAAATTATAAAAAATAAAAAAATCAAATTTTTCCCATCTTAGCCAAAATAAATAAAATGACAATCGGAATGGCAAGTAAAACAACCATCAACGTATTTTCTGTCAGCAATTGAGGTTCTTTAGCTATTGTGATTAAATAGCCACCAATCGCACCACCAAAGTGAGCCGTGTGACCAATATTATCATTTCTGGATTTCATTCCATAAATAGAATAGAGCAAATAACCTATTCCAAAAATATAAGCCGGAATTGGAATTGGAATAAAAAACAGAAATAAATTCATATCCGGTCTAAGCAATATGGCAGCATACAAAATTCCCGTTACAGCTCCTGAAGCTCCAACCGCTCTGTAGTGATATTCATCTTTATGAAATTGCAATGTTAATAAACTTCCACAAAGTAAACTTCCAAAATAAACCATTAAAAAAGAAGGTACTCCTAAAAAAGCAATTACTGTTGGTGCAAAAAAATACAAGGTTAACATATTGAAAGCCAAATGAGCAATATCCACATGCAAAAAAGCAGAGGTAATCATACGAAGATGTTCACCCGCACGAATGCTACCAATGTGGAATTCATACTTTCTAAAGAAAAACTGATCGTCAAATGCTTTAAAACTGATTAATGCATTTGCCACGATAATGACAATTAAAGCGATATTCATACTAAATTTTTAGAATTGTAAAAATAGCAATTGTTTCTTTACCATTTGTTAAACCTTGATTTATAAAACCTGAAATTACTGTATATTTGCAAAAATTATTGGCATGCAATTTCTTGTTTATATTTTACTTTATCCTATTCTTTGGTTAATTTCGATTTTGCCTAACCGACTATTCTATTTTTTTTCTGATTTTATCTGTTTTATTGTTTATCGAATAATTCGTTATCGAATAAAAACAGTTCGAAACAATATCGCCATCGCTTTACCGCATTTAAATGGGAAAGAAAGATTGGAAATTGAAAAAAAATCCTATCAGCATTTGTGTGATTTATTTTTAGAAATGATTAAAACCTTGACTATTTCTGAGGAAGAAATGGACAAACGTTTCGTCATAACTAATATTGAATTACCAAAAGAATATGAAAAAAAAGGAAAAAGTATCGCTTTGATGACCGGTCATTATGCTAGTTATGAATGGTCTATTTCTATGAATAAACATTTTACGCATCGTGCTTTTGCTATTTATAAAAAAATCGCCAATCCTTACTTTGATAAATTAGTGCGTGCTATTCGTTCAAAATTTGGAGCGTCACTTATTACAACAAAAGAGACGATTCCTACTATAGAAAAGAATCATCAAAACAATTTACTTTCAATCTACGGATTTGCCAGTGATCAGTCACCAAAATCGTCGCGTGCCTTTCATTGGGGAACTTTTTTTGGTATAGAAACACCTTTGCAAACCGGTGCAGAAATGTTGGCTAAAAAATATGATATGACAATGTTGTATCTTAAAATTAAGAAAGTAAAAAGAGGGTATTATGAAGCTTCTTTTGAAGAATTAACAGAAAATCCTAATCAGTTTCCTGATTTTGAAATTACCGATTTATTTATGAAAAAACTGGAAGCACAAATTTTGGAAGCTCCTGAATATTACCTTTGGTCGCACAAGCGATTTAAAGTGAAAAAATAGAACCTACAAGAACCAACCTTTTACCATTTCTTTTTCTAAAACCAAATCATTTTTATGACGGAAGTTGTTTGATTTTCCATCATACAAATAATCCTCAGCCCAAGTTGAGTGATTTTCAGCTAATTGTTTGATGCTTTCGCAAACAAATTTAATTTCTTCGGATGTTGTAGTTGGATGAATCGACATTCTAATCCATCCCGGTTTTTTAATTAAATCGCCTGATGAAATTTGACAAACCAATTCATTCGAAGTTTCTTCATCAACATGAAGCAAATAATGCCCATAAGTTCCTGCACAACTGCAACCGCCGCGGGTTTGAATTCCAAATTTATCATTCAGAATTTTTACACCTAAATTAAAATGTAAATCTTTTATGTAAAAAGAAATCACACCCAATCGATCTTTATGTTGATTGGCTAAGATGGATAAATTTTCAACATTTTCAAGTTGTTCAAAAACATAATCAACCAATTCGTGCTCGCGATCAAGAATATTTTGAACACCCATTTTTTCCTTTAACTGAATAGCTAAAGCGGTTTTAATAACTTGCAAAAAGCCAGGTGTTCCACCATCTTCTCTGTCTTCAATATTGTCGATGTATTTGTGTCCACCCCACGGATTTGTCCAAGAAACAGTTCCTCCTCCGGGACAATCCGGAACATTATTTTTGTATAAATTTTTATTAAAAACCAAAACTCCTGAAGTTCCCGGTCCGCCTAAAAATTTATGTGGAGAAAAGAAAATAGCATCTAAATACCCCTCATTATCGGGATGCATATCAATCTCAACATAAGGTCCGGAACAAGCAAAATCAACGAAACAAACACCATTATTTTGGTGCATTATTTTAGCTACTTCGTGATAAGGTGTTTTAATTCCTGTTACATTGGAGCAAGAGGTTATGGATGCTATTTTGAAACTTCTATCGCTATATGCTTCAACTAATTTTTTAAATTCATTAAGACAAAAAAGCCCTTCTGAATCGGCAGGAATCAAGACAACATCCGCAATTGTTTCTAACCAAGAAGTTTGGTTAGAATGATGTTCCATGTGCGAAATAAACACTATTGGTTTAATCGCTTTTGGAATTTCGGTAAACTCTTTTAAATTTTCAGCAATACGTAAACCCAAAATGCGTTGAAATTTATTCACAACTCCGGTCATACCAGTTCCATCTGTAATCAACACATCATTTTCATTGGCGTTCACATGCTTTTTGATGATGTTTCTCGCTTGATGATAAGCCATCGTCATTGCTGTACCGGAAATCGTTGTTTCGGTATGCGTATTGGCAACATACGGACCAAACTCGTTCATCAATTTTTCTTCAATCGGACGATATAATCTTCCACTGGCAGTCCAATCCGTATAAACCATTTTTTGCTTACCAAAAGGCGAAACAAATTCCTGATTGATTCCGATGATATTTTCACGAAATTGTTGAAAATACAATTCCAGTTGCGTTGTCATTTCCGTAGTAATCATAACAAAAGAGTTTGGACAAAGATACATTTTTTTGGTAATTTCTATCATTAAAACCAACTCGCTTGAAGTGTTAAAATAATTAAAATGTAGATTTTTGATTCTATTATTAAAGTATATTTGAATAGTGTTTTTTAATTTAGCTAATATGACAAACTATTTACTTTCGATTATTTTCATTTCTTCAATTGCTTCATCACAAAATAATAATTCGGTTGAACCGGCTTTTGAATTCCTTTCAAACTACCATCACGTAAGAGATTTTACGATTTCATCCAATCAAAATGAAGCCTATTTTTCGATAGTGAGTCCGAATGAAAAATTATCGGCAATTGCATTTATGAAAAAAGTAAAAGACCAATGGAGCAAACCGGAATTAGTTTCTTTTACAGGGAAATATAAGGATTTAGAACCTTTTTTATCAACTGATGGATTACGAATGTATTTTGCTTCCAATCGACCTTTAACAGAAAATGGCGAAGCAAAAGATTATGATATTTGGTATGTGGAACGAAAAAACATCAGAAGTGAATGGTCTGCTCCTATCAATATTGGAAGTCCGATAAACACTACTGCAGATGAATTCTATCCTACAGTAGCAAATAATAAGAACCTTTATTACACCTCTGATTCTGATAAATCAATGGGAAAAGATGATATTTTCATGAGTGTTTGGAATGGAAAAAATTATGAAAATCCGATTCGTTTAGATGAAAGCATTAATAGTAAAGGTTATGAATTCAATGCATACATTTCACATGATGAAACGTTCTTGATTTATACAATTTATGGTTCGCCCGAAGGTTTGGGAAGCGGAGATTTATATATTAGTTTTAAAGATGCTGATGGCAATTGGAAAAAATCATTCAACTTAAAAGAATTCAATTCTGAAAGTATGGATTATTGTCCGTTTTATGATGCTTCTACACAAACGTTATATTTTACAAGTAAAAGAAGTCTTCCAACTACAAAATCCTTTCAAAACCTAAAAGAATTTGAATCAGAAATTCAGAAATACCAAAACGGCTTAAGTAGAATTTATAAAGTTTCGTTGAAAGACGTTTTAGAAAAAAATTAAAACCATGAAAAAATTCATAATCCTTTTTCTTCTTTTTTCATATTTAATTTCTATTGGTCAAACCATTCAAAACAACAATTACGGAACAACCGGCTATATTAAAAACGATGGAACTATTCAAGACAGAAACTACAGAACCGTTGGTTATATCAAAGAAAACGGAACTATTCAAAACAGCAATTATTCCACAATTGGATACATCAAAAGCGACGGAACCATTCAAAACAACAATTATTCTACTGTTGGTTATGTAAAAGAAAACGGAACGGTTCAAAATAACAACTATTCCACTTTAGGTTACATCAAAGAAGACGGAACCGTTCAAAACAACAATTATTCTACTATTGGCTATGCCAAAGGAGTCAAAAAAGAATGGGCTGCCGTGGTGTTTTTCTTTTTTAAGTTTGATTAATTCCGCTTCAGTTTCTTCTTCAAAAACAAATTCACATCATTATTAATCGATTGAACATTCCAATTGGTTTGTTCATTAATTCTATCGGTAAACAAAATTCCGTTTAAATGATCTTCTTCATGTTGAAAAATAACGGCGGTAAAACCTTCTATCATTTCTTCTTTAAAATTTCCTTTTAAATCAAAATAAGTGACTTTGATGGTATAATTTCGATAGACATCGCCTCGGTCTTCGGGAATAGAGAGACACCCTTCCATGCCTTTTCGCAACAAATCCGATTGCCAAACAATTTTTGGGTTGATGTAAAACTCAAACGGTTCGCCGGGTTTATCTAATCGTTGCACCCAAAATAAATTTCTATTAATTCCAACTTGTGGAGCGGCAATACCTATTCCGGGATTGGCAGGATTTCGCATGGCCAAATACATTCTTTTGGCAATATGTGGAATTAATTTATCTTTCGGATTCACATCGGTTGAAACCGCTTTCAAAATTTTCAATTCATTGGGTTCAGTTATCTGAATTACTTTGAACATTTGGGTTGAATCGGCTTCCAAAATAAAATCACGTTCTTCTTTAGTGAACTTTTGAGAAAAAGCCACAATCGAAATCAATAAAAAAGAAACCAGAATTGAATTTTTCATTTTATTTTGAGATAACAGCTTTAATTTCGTCAATGATTCGCAAAGCCAATGCATCTGCTGCTTGTTGCGTTGGAGCTTCCGTATAAATTCGAATGATTGGCTCTGTATTCGATTTACGCAAATGAACCCATTCGTTTGCAAAATCAATTTTTACACCATCAATAGTAGAAATTTGTTCGTGAGCATATTTAGCTGTCATCTCAACCAAAATAGCATCCACATCAATTTCAGGAGTTAGTTCAATTTTATTTTTACTCATATAATATTGTGGATACGAAGCACGAAGTTCCGCCACAGTAACATCCAAATTGGCTAAATGCGTCAAAAATAAAGCTACACCCACCAAACTATCACGACCATAATGCGACTCAGGATAAATGATTCCGCCGTTTCCTTCTCCACCGATAATGGCGTTGGTAGATTTCATTAATTCCACCACATTTACCTCACCAACAGCACTGGCTTGGTATTTACCGTTGTGTTTTTCAGTAATATCGCGTAAAGCTCTTGAAGAAGACATGTTAGAAACTGTATTTCCGGGCGTTTTACTCAACACATAATCGGCCACGGCAACTAAAGTATATTCTTCTCCAAACATTTCACCATCATTTGAAATAAACGCTAAACGATCCACATCCGGATCAACTACAATTCCGAAATCGGCTTTTTCTTTCACAACCAATTCGCAAATATCGCCTAAATGCTCTTTCAAAGGTTCAGGATTGTGAGGAAAATGTCCGTTTGGTTCACAATACAATTTCACGACTTCCACACCCATTTGTTCTAGTAAATTTGGAATAATGATTCCGCCAGAAGAATTTACACCATCAACCACCACTTTAAATTTTCGTTTGGCAACCGCTTCAGCATCAACTAAAGGCAAATTCAACACTTCGTCAATGTGAATATCCATGTAGGCATCATTCACAGTAACTTCACCTAAACTATCTACATCAGAAAAATCAAATGCTTCACTTTCTGCAATTTCAAGGATTTTAACACCTTCCGCACCATTTAAAAATTCACCTTTTTCATTCAATAATTTCAATGCATTCCATTGTTTTGGATTGTGCGAAGCGGTTAGAATAATTCCGCCATCAGCCTTTTCCATCGGAACGGCAATTTCAACCGTTGGCGTTGTAGAAAGCCCTAAATCAATTACATCAATACCTAATCCAATCAACGTGTTCATCACTAAATTATGAATCATCGGACCGGAAATTCGAGCATCACGACCAATAACCACTTTCAATTTTCTTCCAGCTTCCATCTTCCCTCTTCCCTCTTTTAAAAAAGTTCCGTAGGCTGAAGCAAATTTTACTGCATCCACCGGAGTGAGATTATCACCTACTTTTCCGCCAATTGTTCCTCTAATGCCTGAAATTGATTTAATTAATGTCATTGAATATATTTTTGATTATATTTTTAAATTGAAAAACACGACAAAGATAAAGAATTGAAATGTTGTAAAAGTGATTTAAAATTCAATTTTTTAAGAATAAATTCCTAATTTAGGCAAATGAATTTTCTAGCACATATATACCTTTCTGGCGACAACAAGCAAATTCAAATCGGAAATTTTATGGCCGATGGTATTCGTGGCAACGATTATTTGAACTATCCCGACGATATTCAAAAAGGTATTATTTTGCACAGAGCCATTGATACGTTTACTGATGCTCACCCAATTTTTAGGAAAAGTAAACATCGTTTACATGAAAAATACGGACATTATTCGGGAGTAATTATCGATATTTTTTACGATCATTTTTTGGCTAAGAATTGGCAAAAGTATTCCGATGAACCGTTGGAAAAAACAGCTGCTGATTTTTATGAAAATTTAAGTTCGAATTATGCCATTTTAACCGAACGAACCAAAGGAATGATGCCTTATATGATTGCCCGAAATTGGTTGGTGAGTTATGCTTCCCTCGAAGGTTTATCGATGATTATGTTTCAAATGGATCATCGCACAAAAAACAGAGTAGATATGCATCTTTCGATGAATGAATTAAAAGAATTTTATACTGAATTTGAAGAAGAATTCACAGCCTTTTTTGAAGAATTACAAATGCATTGCAAGGAAAAATTAGCTACTTTATGAAAAATATTGCCTTCTTTTTTTTATTGATATTAATAGGATGTAAATCCGAGCAAACTACCATTCCAACCGGATTAGTCACTGAAAAAGCAATGGTTGTTTCTGCTCGTGAAGAAGCTTCTAAAATTGGTGTAGAAATTATGAAACAAGGCGGAAATGCTTTTGACGCCATGATTGCTACCGAATTGGCTTTGGCAGTTGCCTATCCGTATGCCGGAAATATTGGCGGTGGCGGTTTTATGGTTTTTAGAAAATTTTCCGGCGAAACAGGTAGTTTAGATTACCGTGAAAAAGCTCCATTGGCTGCTAATTCAAGTATGTTTTTAGATGAAAAAGGAGATGTCGTAAGCGGAATGAGCACTGAATCTGCCAAAAGTATTGGCGTTCCCGGAACTATCGCCGGTGTTTTTGCTGTACATGAAAAATTTGGAACGCTTCCGATTGAAACTATTTTAAAACCGGTAATTGAATTAGCCAAAAAAGGTGTCATCGTAACCAAAAAACAAGAAGAACGATTGAACCATTATCGAAACGCAATCATCAAAGCAAACGGAAATGAATCGCTGTTTTCAAAATCATACAAGGAAAATGACACAATTCGATACTTTGCCTTAGCGAATACATTAGAACAAATTGCCAAAAATGGTAGAGATGAATTTTATAAAGGCGAAACGGCTAAAAAATTAGTCATGTACATTCAAACCAAAGGCGGAATCATCACATTAGAAGATTTGGAGAAATATCAAGCGGTTTGGCGTGATCCAATTTCAATTAATTATAAAAATTACAAAGTAACTTCAATGGCTCCGCCAAGCAGTGGTGGGATTACGTTGGGTCAGATTTTAAAAATGATTGAGCCGTATGATGTACAAACATTGCAACATAATTCGGAAAAGTATATTCAACTTTTGGTGGAAGCCGAACGAAGAGCTTATGCCGACAGAAATCATTATTTAGGCGATCCTGATTTTGTAAAAATTCCAAGTAAAGAACTATTGGATGATGTGTATTTGAAAAGCCGAATGAGTAATTTTTCATTTGATGAAGCTACAAAATCAAGTGATGTTTCAAAAGGAAACGTTCAATTTTCCGAAAGTATGGAAACCACTCATTATTCTATTGTCGATCAATTTGGGAATGCCGTTTCTGCCACTACAACAATTAATGATGCATATGGTTCTAAGTTTTTTTGTGATGAATTAGGTTTCTTTTTAAACAACGAAATGGATGATTTTTCAGCAAAACCGGGCATCCCAAATATGTTTGGTTTAACCGGTTCCGAAGCCAACAGCATTGCTCCTCAAAAAAGAATGTTGAGTTCTATGACACCAACCATTATTGAGAAAGACGGAAAATTGTTTATGGTTTTAGGAACTCCTGGTGGTTCAACAATTATAACTTCCGTTTTACAAACTTTTTTAAATGTAGCCGAATTTGAAATGAGTATGAAAGAAGCTGTAAATGCTCCTCGTTTTCATCATCAATGGTTGCCGGACGAAGTGATTTTTGAACCTGAAAGTTTTTCAAAAGAAATTCTTCAATCGTTAAAAAAGAAAAATTATCTCATCAACGAAAAAGCCACTCCAATTCTCGGAAAAGTTGACGCTATTTTAGTTCTTCCCAACGGAAAATATGAAGGTGGAGCAGACAAAAGAGGCGATGATAAAGCAGTTGGTTTTTAAATTAAGTTTTATCTTAGCGGTTTAAAACTGAATTTTTATGCCAAACCAAAAAAAATCAATCTTTAAAACATTTTTCAGAAAGAACTTCAGAAGATTGGAAGGATTTATTTTTTATTTAAAATCTTTTTTATCACCAAGACAATTTATTTATTTAGCCTGTTTTTTGGTGGGAATTTCCTCTGCTTTGGCTGTAATCGTACTAAAAACTTTTGCTCACTGGGTGTACGTTTTTGCACAATACATCGATTCAATTTTTCATTTACCTTATAGTAACAGTACGCTTCCTATTATCGGAATTGTGCTTACTGCTTTTGTAGTTAAAAAAGTATTAGACGGTTCCATCGAAAAAGGAACATCTCAAATTATGTATGCCGTTGCCAAAAAATCGGGCATCATGCCGAAAAAGCAAATGTATGCTCAGATTATTACCAGTTCGCTTACAGTTGGCATGGGTGGATCTGCCGGATTAGAATCGCCTATCACCATTACAGGAGCTGCTTTTGGAAGCAATTTTGCTCAAAATTATCGTCTGAGTTATAAAGACCGAACGTTGCTTTTGGCTTGTGGAGTTGCTGCCGGAATTGCTGCTGCATTTAACGCTCCAATCGCAGGAGTACTTTTTGCCATTGAAGTGGTTTTGATGGATGTGAGCATCACAGCTTTTATTCCAATCATGATTTCGTCTGCAACCGGAGCGATTGTTTCGGCTATTTTATTGAAAGATGAAATTCTATTTACGTTCAGTAAACAATTGGATTTTGATTATCATAACTTACCTTTTTATATTCTATTGGGAGTAGTTTCAGGTTTTGTTTCCGTAAATTATGCCAGAACCTTTCGAAAAATTGAACATCATTTTGAAAAATCAAAACTCAAACCCATCCGAAAAGCATTCTACGGAGCTTTTATTTTAGCGATTCTGATTTTCTTTTTCCCTACGTTGTTTGGCGAAGGTTATGAAAGTATAAAAATGCTCGCCAATACCAATCCGCAACAAATTTTAGACAACACCGTACTTCAAAAATTTAAAGATAATATTTGGGTTTTACTTCTTTTTGTGGGAGCTACCATGCTTATTAAAGTTTATGCCACCAGTATCACCATTGGAAGCGGTGGAAACGGAGGAAACTTTGCTCCTTCCCTATTTGTGGGTTCTTATTTAGGATTTGTTGTAGCTACATTTTTCAACCAAATTGGATTTAAACTACCGGTAAGTAATTTTACATTGGTTGGTATGGCAGGAATTCTGAGTGGCTTATTTCATGCACCGCTCACTGCCATTTTCCTTATTGCCGAGATTACCAGCGGCTATAGTTTAATGGTGCCGCTGATGGTGGTTTCATCCATTAGCTTTGCTATTTCCAAACGGTATGAACCGTATTCTTTTGATATAAAAAATCTGGCAGCAAAAGGCGATGTATTTACCGATGATCGAGATAGAAATATTCTTTCCGGGATTACACCTTCCAATCTCATTCAAACCAATATTCAGACGTTGAAATTATCAAATTCATTGGAAGAATTAGTAACTAAAATTTCTTCTCATAATCAATCTGTTTTCCCGATAGTAAATGATAAAAATGAATTGATTGGTATGGTCTATTTTGAAGATATCCGACCTTATATTTTCAATTCTTATAAAGTAAAATATACTAAAATTCAAGAGATCATGCGTCCTGCTGCAGAACAAATAAACTATGATGAAATCATGGATACCATCATGGAAAAATTTGATCGAACTGAAGAAGAATTTCTTCCGGTTTTAAAGAATAATCAAGTAATTGGTTTGTTATCAAAATCCTCAATTTTAGAAGCTTATCGTGTTAGATTCAAGAATATGATTATTGAGTAATATTCTTAATATCGGATAGAATATTTTTTTTATCCAACCGATAGTAATATCTTTGTTGGGTTATGTGGAATATTGATACATCATATCGACCTGAATTTCAATCAACATTTGAACGATTGTATGAAAAGCTAACTGTTTTAAAACAAAGCAGACCGCTTCCTTCAATTGCTTTGCATAAAATCAAAGAATCCTTAACGATTGAATGGACTTATAATTCCAACAGTATCGAAGGAAATACATTGACTTTGCGTGAAACTCAAATGGTTTTGCAGGAAGGAATTACCGTAAAAGGCAAATCGCTTCGTGAACATTTTGAGGCCAAAAACCATGAAAAAGCAATTGATTATTTGTATTCTTTCGTTGATGAAAATTATACTTTACGGAGCATTGATATTTTATCATTACACGAATTAGTTTTGCGAATGATTGAAGATGAATTTGCAGGACGAATTAGAAATGGTGGTGTTCGTATTACCGGGGCAAATTTTGTTCCGCCCAATGCCAATAAAGTTTCCGATTTGTTGGATGAATTGATTGATTTTGTCAATACAAATCCACTTGGTTTGAATGATATTGAGTTGGCAACCGTTTTTCATCATAAATTAGTTTGGATTCATCCCTTTTTTGACGGAAACGGAAGAACAGTTCGTTTAGCGATGAATTTATTATTGATGAGAAAAGGTTTTCCACCTGCTATCATCTTAAAAAATGACAGAAAGAAATATTATGAAGCACTCAATCAAGCCAATTCAGGAAATTATCAAAAACTAATTTTGTTGATGAGTCAGGCTTTGGAAAGAACACTGAATATTTACATTAGTTCATTGCCGGACAATGATTATGATTTTCAAGAAATTTCCAACATAGTTAGCGAACCAAATGAATTGCCTTATGGTCAGGAATACATCAGTTTACTAGCCCGTCAAGGGAAAATTGATGCTCACAAAGAAGGTAGAAATTGGTTTACAACAAAAAAAGCCATTGAAAAATACATTGCGAATAGGAAACGGATGAGATAGTTTTCAGTCGCAGTCTCAGTTGGCAGTAATATCTGTAAACTGAGACTGCAACCTGAGACTATTTACTCTTCTCCCCCACAAAATAATCATTCGTACTTTTAAACAACACATTAAACGTAGTTAAACTACCGTAAATTCTAGTGATATACTGTTGTAAATCCACTTTTTCTGCTGCGTCAAGATTACTTGCATTTATTTTTTGCTCCATCACTCTCAAACGATCTCGAACCATAATAATTTTATGAAAAAAAGTATCAATTGGCACTTCTTTGTTTTGCGTTGCCGTACCGGGTTCCATAATTAATTTTCCGCCTTTCCATTTATCGGCAATCGGAACAATTTGCGTAACATCAGACCATTTTTGCAGCAGATTTTTTAAAGTTTTTTCAACTTCATAAAAACTTACTGAATCTACTTCGTCTTCCAAGGCTTCAATAACTTCAAATTCGCTGTCAACATCAATGGTTTCTAATCCGCTTTCGATAAAAGTTACCCAATAATGTTTGGCCGTAACGTTTGTAACTACTCCTGCTCCGTGTTCCGGATGTTTAATTCGGGAGCCAATTCCTAATATCTTCATATTCTAAATTTAATTTTTTCAAAAATAGAAATTGTTTAACAAATTCTTCTTATCTGTCTGCATAAATCTTGCTGTTAAAATCGTAACTTTGCGTTTTGCAAAAAAACTATGCAACAACCAGACGAAACGATTGAAATTTTAGGAGCTCGGGTTCACAACCTTAAGAACATTGACGTATCCATTCCAAGAGAAAAATTGGTGGTCATTACCGGACTCTCAGGTTCGGGAAAATCATCGTTGGCTTTTGATACTATTTATGCGGAAGGACAGCGACGATACATCGAAACTTTTTCGGCGTATGCCAGACAATTCTTAGGCGGATTAGAACGTCCGGATGTGGATAAAATTGACGGACTTTCTCCTGTGATTGCCATCGAACAAAAAACGACCAGCAAAAGTCCACGCTCTACCGTTGGAACCATTACTGAAATTTATGATTTCTTACGTTTGTTATTTGCCCGTGCAGCTGATGCTTACAGTTATAACACCGGCGAAAAAATGGTTTCCTATTCTGATGAGCAAATCAAAGAGTTGATTGTTGAAAATTTCAAAGGGAAACGCATCAATATTTTGGCTCCGGTCATTCGTTCACGTAAAGGTCATTATGCCGAATTATTTCAACAAATCGCCAAACAAGGATTTGTAAAAGTTCGTGTGAATGGCGAAATTGTTGACATCACAGCCGGAATGAAATTGGATCGATACAAAACCCACGACATCGAAATTGTCATCGACCGAATGCAAATTGATGAAGATGAAAATACCGATAAACGATTAGCCGATAGCATCAAAACAGCGATGCACCACGGTGATGATGTAATGATGGTCATTGAACACGAAAGTAAAGAAGTTCGGTTTTTCAGTCGAACGTTAATGTGTCCGACTTCAGGAATTTCTTATCCGAATCCGGAACCGAATAATTTTTCGTTCAATTCGCCAAAAGGTGCATGCGATCATTGCAATGGATTGGGAACAGTGAACGAAATTAATTTGAAAAAAATCATTCCAAATCCAAAACTAACTATCAAACAAGGTGGATTTGCTCCGCTTGGCGAATATAAATCGAATTGGATTTTTAAGCAATTGGAAACGATTGGCGAAAAATATGGTTTTAAATTAACCGATTCAGTTGATAGTATTTCAACCGAAGCAATGGAAATGATTTTAAATGGCGGAAAAGAAAAATTTTCAGTTCAATCGAAAACGTTGGGAATTACCAAAGAATATAAAATTGAATTTGAAGGAATATCTAATTTCATCAAGAATCAATTTGACGAAAGCAGTTCAACGTCCATCAAACGTTGGGCAAAAGAATTTATGGATGAAATTGAATGCCCTGAATGTCACGGTTCTCGATTGAAAAAGGAAGCATTATATTTTAAAATAAATGATAAAAACATTGCCGATTTATCGCAAATGGATATTTCGGAATTAGCATATTGGTTTTTAAATTTAGACGAAAATTTATCCGATAAACAAAAAGCCATCGCCATTGAAGTTTCCAAAGAAATCAAAGCTCGATTACAATTTTTGTTGGATGTTGGTTTGAATTATTTATCGTTAAACCGAAGTTCCAAATCACTTTCGGGTGGTGAAGCTCAACGTATTCGATTGGCAACACAAATTGGTTCGCAATTGGTTGGTGTTTTATATATTTTGGATGAACCAAGCATCGGTTTGCATCAGCGAGACAATGAACGTTTAATTAATTCGTTAGAAAATCTTCGTGATATTGGCAACTCTGTTTTAGTAGTCGAACACGATAAAGATATGATAGAACGTGCCGATTGGGTAATCGATATTGGTCCGAAAGCAGGTCGTTTTGGCGGAAGAATCATCAGCGAAGGAACTCCAAAACAGTTATTATTAGAAAATACAATGACGGCTCAGTATATGAGTGGGAAGATGAAAATTGAAATTCCCAAAAAACGTCGTGAAGGAAATGGAAAAGTGCTCAAATTATCGGGAGCAACCGGAAATAACTTAAAAAATGTGACGGCAGAATTTCCTTTGGGAAAACTAATTTGTGTGACCGGAGTTTCAGGAAGTGGAAAATCTACTTTAATTAATGAAACGCTTTATCCCATTCTAAACGAACACTTTTTTAATGCGGTAAAAAAACCACAACCGTTCAAAAAAATTGAAGGTTTGGAACATATTGACAAAGTAATCGACATCGACCAAAGTCCGATTGGAAGAACGCCACGAAGCAATCCTGCTACTTACACCGATGTTTTTTCGGAAATCAGAAGTCTGTTCACGCAAACTCCCGAAGCAATGATTCGTGGCTACAAAGCCGGACGTTTTAGTTTTAATGTGAATGGCGGAAGATGTGAAACCTGCGAAGGTTCCGGTGTTCGAACCATCGAAATGAGTTTCTTACCGGATGTTTATGTGGAATGTGAAACGTGTATGGGAAAACGTTTTAACCGAGAAACATTAGAAATTCGTTTCAAAGGAAAATCGATTTCAGATGTATTGAATATGACGGTGGATGAAGCAGTTGAATTCTTTGAAAACATTCCTAAAATATATCGAAAAGTAAAAACAATTCAAGATGTTGGTTTGGGTTATATAACGTTAGGTCAACAAAGTACAACGCTTTCGGGCGGTGAGGCCCAACGAATTAAATTGGCGACCGAATTATCAAAAAAAGATACGGGAAACACTTTTTACATCTTAGACGAACCCACAACCGGTTTGCATTTTGAAGATATTCGTGTGTTGATGGAAGTCATCACAAAATTAGTTGATAAAGGAAATACAGTATTAGTTATCGAACACAATATGGATGTTATCAAGCTAGCCGATTACATTATTGATATTGGTTTGGAAGGCGGAAAAGGCGGCGGAGAAATTATTTGTAAAGGAACTCCGGAGGAAATTGTTAAAAACAAAAAAAGCTTCACAGCACAGTTTCTAAAAAAAGAATTACTTTAGCATGTTTGTTTAATTAAAAAGAAAAATAGATGTCAGTAATAGAATACGAAAATGACGATGATAGAATCCAGGCCAATTTTAAGCAAAAAAACTGGAATGAAATAAGAACGAATGATTCTTGGGCGATTTTTAAAATTATGTCCGAATTTGTAAATGGTTACGAAAGTATGGCCAGAATTGGTCCGTGTGTTTCCATCTTTGGATCTGCCAGAACAAAACCTGGTGAAAAATATTATGAATTAGCCGAAAGTGTAGCTTATAAAATTAGTAAAGCAGGTTACGGTGTGATTACCGGAGGTGGTCCCGGAATTATGGAAGCCGGAAACAAAGGTGCTCATCGAGGCGAAGGAACTTCGGTTGGATTGAATATCGTTTTGCCGTTTGAACAACATTTTAATCCGTATATCGATAAAGATAAAAACTTGAATTTTGATTATTTCTTCGTTCGAAAAGTAATGTTCGTCAAATATTCGCAAGGATTTGTAGTAATGCCGGGCGGATTTGGAACGTTGGATGAATTATTTGAAGCCATCACCTTAATCCAAACTAAAAAAATAGGCAAGTTTCCAATTATTTTAGTGGGAACTGAATATTGGTCAGGTTTACTAGATTGGATAAAAAATGTGATGATTGACAAGCAGAAAAATGCAAGTCCGGATGATATGAATCTAATCAAATTAGTTGATACTGAAGACGAAGTAGTTGAAGTACTCGATGCATTCTACAAAAAATACAATTTGAGTCCGAATTTTTAAAAGTAAAAAAACCGCAAATTTCAATTGAATTTGCGGTTTTTCATTATAATTTATCTTGTTTTAAGAAACATCTACCGTAGTAGCGTCTGCAATTTTTTTGTAAGTTCCGTTTACTAATTTTTCTCGGATTGCTTCAAAAGCAGTAAGTGTTTCATCAATATCAGAAAGTGTGTGTGATGAAGTAGGAATCATTCTTAACAAAATTATTCCTTTTGGAATAACAGGATAAATTACGATAGACAAGAAAATACCGTAGTTTTCTCTTAAATCGTTTACCATAACCATTGCTTCAGGAACGCTACCTTCTAAATAAACCGGTGTAACACAGGTGTTTGTATCACCAATATTGAAGTTTCTTTCTCTTAAACCTGATTGTAAAGCATTTACATTTTCCCACAATTTATCTTTTAATTCTGGGTGATTACGTAGTAATTCCAAACGTTTTAATGCTCCAACAGTTTGAATCATTGGTAAAGCTTTTGCAAACATTTGCGAACGTAAATTATATTTTAAGTAATCAATAATATCTTTATCTGCAGCAATAAATGCTCCAATGCTAGCCATTGATTTTGCAAAAGTTGAAAAATAAACATCAATTCCGTCTTGACAGCCTTGCTCCTCACCTGCTCCTGCTCCTGTTTTTCCTAATGTTCCAAAGCCATGAGCATCATCAACTAACAAACGGAAATTGTATTTTTCTTTCATTGCAACAATTTCTTTCAATTTTCCTTGTTGACCACGCATTCCAAAAACACCTTCGGTAATAAAAAGAATTCCACCACCTGTTTCTTCAGCCATTTTGGTGGCACGTTGAAGGTTTTTCTCCATGCTTTCTAGGTCGTTATGACGATAGGTAAAACGTTTTCCCATATGTAAACGAACACCATCAATAATGCAAGCGTGAGCATCAACATCATAAACGATGATATCATTTTTTGTAACCAATGCATCAATTGTTGACATGATTCCTTGGTAACCAAAATTCAATAAATAAGCTGATTCTTTCATTACAAAAGCAGCCAATTCATTTTCTAGTTGTTCGTGAGCATCTGTGTGACCACTCATCATTCTAGCTCCCATTGGATAAGCAGCACCATATTGCTTTGCAGCATCAATATCGGCTTGACGAACTTCCGGATGATTTGCCAATCCTAAATAATCGTTCAAACTCCAATTTAAAATATTCTTACCTTGAAATTGCATTCTTGGTCCAAGTTCTCCTTCTAATTTAGGAAAAACAAAGTAACCTTCTGCTTGAGATGCCCATTTTCCTAGCGGACCTTTATTGTTCTGAATTCTTTCGAATAAATCTTTTACCATGACTTTTTGTGTGTT
Source organism: Flavobacterium azooxidireducens (assembly GCF_023195775.1). NCBI lineage: Bacteria > Pseudomonadati > Bacteroidota > Flavobacteriia > Flavobacteriales > Flavobacteriaceae > Flavobacterium > Flavobacterium azooxidireducens. The sequence goes on along the minus strand of NZ_CP096205.1, from coordinate 3,379,743 downwards.
AAAAAACGTGGCAAAAATAAGGATTTCAAAACTACTTTCATAATATTTTTTGTAGAATGATTTTGGTTTTATACGAACTCTTATTTAATTTAAAAAAAGTGTAATGAGAATGTGTTAATATCTGTATATTTGATTGATAAATTTGATTGATATGAGTAAACACGACGATAACGATTTAAAATTAGCGGTTTTAATTGATGCCGATAATGTTCCGTTTAGCAATGTGAAAGGTATGATGGAAGAAATTGCAAAATATGGTACGCCTACAACAAAGCGAATTTATGCCGATTGGACTCGACCAAATGCAAACGGGTGGAAAGCAGTTTTACTGGAAAATGCCATCACTCCTATTCAGCAATATGGTTATACAACCGGAAAAAATTCTTCGGATTCTGCTTTAATTATTGATGCGATGGATTTATTGTATTCTGGAAAATTAGATGGTTTTTGCATTGTTTCGAGTGATAGTGATTTTACGAGATTAGCTATTCGTTTGCGAGAATCAGGTATGAAAGTGATTGGAATTGGCGAACAAAAAACTCCTAAACCTTTTATTAGTGCTTGTGACCGATTTATCTTTATTGAAGTATTAGAAGGTGCCAAAAAGAAGAAAACTACTGCTACTTCGTCTGACAAAAGGAAAGAAGAAAAAATATTCACCAAAATTGATGTAGACACAATTGATATCATAGAATCAAGCATAGAAGACATTGCAGATGATGACGGTTGGGCATTTTTGGGTGATGTGGGCAATTTGATTGTGAAGAAAAAACCCGAATTTGATCCTCGTAATTTTGGCTTTCCTAAACTAACTCCTTTAATGAAATCGCTTACGCATTTGTTAGAAATCCATGAACGTGAATCAGATAAAAAAGGAATTAAACATGTGTATGTGCGATTGAAATAAGGTTTTAAATTTTTTAATAAAATTTGTTACAACTAACTCAAATCGGTAAATTTTTAAATTCTTTAAATATAGACTTTTGAAGAAAATATTCTTTTGATGATAGTATTTTCAACCAATTACTTTTAGATAAAAAAAACAGTAGCAAATTAAATTTACTACTGTTTTTACAAACTAAAAATTATTACTTAACTAATCTCTAAAGAGAAAGAAGAAATAGTTAGTTCATTAGAACTTTTACTGATTTTTCTCCTTCTTCTGATTTTACATTCACGATGTAAAGACCTTTATTTAATTCGAAGTTTACGTCTGAAGTTGTGTTAAACGATTTTACTAAAGCTCCTGTGATTCCATATACTTTAACTTCTGTATTAGAAACTACATTTTGAACATACACTTGATTTCCTGCACCAAAAACATTAGTCGTTAATTTGTTTAGATTTTCTAAACTTAAAGAAGTATTTACAGTTGCACCTGTAACTTCAACTTTGTAAAGATTACAAGCAGTATCTCCGTATATATAATATCTGCCTGTAGCTGGAACAGCTGCTGTTAATATAGTCTGATCTCCTCCAGATGTCGCTGAAGTAGCTTGACCTATAACAGTAGTACCATTAGTAACATAAATAGTACGTGCAGCATCTGCACTACCCGGTCTAAACCATACTTTAACAGTGCAGGCACCACTTACATCTATAAACAAATAACGTTGAGTTGGCATTACTTGAAAAGGTCCTGTAGGATATCCAGCTCCGTTCATTTGAAATCTTTGAGTTGCAGTATAACCATCAGGAAATGTTGCATTATTTCCAGTTATTGCTCCAAAATTGATATTTCCTGCTGGCAAAGGAAATAACCCTAAGTTATCAACTACCATTGGAGTATTTCCTATTCCACCAGACAAAGGCCAAGTTGCCGTATCATTTCCAAAATCCCAAATTTTGGTTTGGGCATTTACAATAGTTCCAAAAAATAAAATTGGAAGAACAAAAGAGAGTAATTTTTTTCTCATGATTTATGAATTTTTAAGGTTTTAATTATTTTAAGTAATCGATTACGTAAAAGTAGTAAAAAAAATGATTTTGCAACTATTTTAATGATTTTTTTTTGTTTTAAATATATTTAAAACATATTTTCTTTTAAAAACACAATTTATATGTACTAATTCACTTATTCTAGCTAGGATTTAATGAATTTAAAATGATGCGTTTTATGGTTAACAATTACTCTTCCAAAATATAATCCGGAGGATAAATTTTCTAATTCTAAAGTGATGTTTTCAGTAGGTAATGTAGTTTTTGATTCCTTTTTAAGATGTTGCCCATTAGAATTAAACAATTCAATTTGCACAGATTCTAATTGATCTATCTTTATTTCAATAGTCAAATTATTTTTCACAATCGTTGGATAAACTCTAATAAAATCATTTTCTGTGTAATCAATTACATTCAAACTTTCACATTCATTTGGAGAAATTACACCTTCGGCAGAAACTTGTAAAGTTGCTCCTGCACCACACGTTGCATCGGTCAGTAAGCCTTGCACTTCATTCACAGGAACTGTAGTGGCTGTATAAGTTGGAGCTGCAACTGTACCAATATTGTTTGCTCCATCCAAGCAGTTGTTGAAGGAAAGAGCTACAGTTCCTCCATCTGAATTATTATAACTTGTATAAACATTATTAATATCGGTAAAATCGGTATTTTCAACATAACAAGTTGTATTGTTTGCACCACCGCCCAATCCAAGTGCTCTTGAATTTGAAATACCGGTATTATAGTAGCAATTTAAAATATGCAGTTGAGCATTTCGAGCTCTTGGCATTCTTTCTCTGCAACCAGATCCCCAAAAACAATTTTGAAAGGTTACACTAAAATGTCCGTCTGCCGGAGCATCATTGCTTCCAGAACCAACTAAATTGGAAAATCTATGGTCATTCGAACCGCCTGAACCGCCTGCTAAAGGTGGCTTTAGGTAGGTAAACTTGCACCAAGAAACGGTAACATTATCGGTGTTGCCTTTCATATCAAAATTACCATCCAAACCGTCTTGAAATTCGCAATGATCTACCCATAAATTGGTGCATCCGTCTGCTGTGAGTGAATCTTCTCCATCAGTATCATAGGCTCCAGGTCCTTCAAAAATTATATTTCTGATAATTACATTGTTTGATCCCGGTCTTAGATAAATAATTCCTCCACCCGGATGAGCCTGGGTAGCACTTACTAATCTAGCTCCGGGAAGTCCGATTAAGCTTTTATTGGTAATAACAGCTCTTAATTGTTGATTTGCCGGAACAGTTATTACTCCGGAAACCAATATAACTTTTGAACCTGCCGATTGCATTTGGGTTCGCAAATTGGCCCATGTTGTTACCGTTACTGGAGTTGCATTTCCTCCTCCGGTTGTTGCAGCACCATATCCTTGTGGAGTTGCAAAATAATAATTTTGTGCATTAATTTGGTAAACAAATAATAGTGAGATAAGGCTTAAAAAAACTTTTTTAATCATAACATTTATTTTTTTGAATTAATTTGTAATCAACTTAACCGATTTTCTTCCTTCAGAATTTCTAACGGTTACTATCCAAAGACCCGGATTCATAACAAAATCAGTTTCATTAGTGATGTTGAATGATTTTACTTTTGCTCCGCTTATATTGAAAATAGTTACGTTTGTATTTTCCTTTACATTTTTAATGTAGATTGTATTCTTAACTGAAAAAATGTCGATTGAATCTTGTCTCACATCTGAAATACTCAACGGATCATTGGCAATCAAATTTGGTAACGGATCCCAATTGTCATTTCCTTTTGTAAAATTGAACGTTGTAATTGGTGTGCCATCATTCAAAATTGGGTTTGCTAATTGGGTTGACCAACTTGCTCTACTTGGACCGTTGTTTACACCGGAAAGTTCAATTGTTCCAAATTCATACATTCCGCTTGACGTTCCACCTAATGTATTTTGCCATCCTAAAGGTAAAATCAACGAATTATCAATAAATCCGGGATAGTTTGATGTTTCAATGGTTGTGTTATAAAAAACAACTTCGCTTGTAGTAGCTTGCCACGGACGACCGAAATAACCCGGTTTTGAACGGTAAACAGAAGCGGTTTCTACGCCTGGTTCTGTTGAAGTTATTGTGCATTCATACATTAGATAACCTCTTCCGGAAGTTTGTTGAGCTGCAGTAATATAAGCAACATCATTAGAAGCATCACTTGTATTCATAACCAAATTGGTTTTATAAAACACGGCATCCATCCCACCAAAAATATAGTCTACAGCTCCCATCACATCGCCTTTATATACAACAACTCTCGCTCCTGCTCCACCAAAAAATGAATCTTGACGACCAATTACTCTACATTTATTCAATATCGCTTTGTCTGTATTGTTTACGAAAGCAATAGCAGCAGCTCTTTCTACTAATATTCTGTTTTGAACAGCTGTGTTTCCAACATTTGTTGGTCTCGCACCCGGACTTCCGGTTGGCCAAGCGACAAGAACATCTTGAGCTTCTTTTTGAGAAATATATTGATTGAATGAATTTTCAAATATGATGTTTTCGGCTTCAAATCCATTGGCACTGACTACCACTGTTGCATTCCAATACGAACCATTGGTTGTACCTGCACCTGCATTTGGATTAGTGTAAAATCCATTCTGCAAACTCACATTTAAAACATCTTGATTCCATTTTTGTTTGTTATTCATACTATAATAATGATAGCCATGACCATAGTAGGAAGTTACCCTAACAGCTCCCGGTGCAATATCAATACCTCCGTTCAAAATGGATGTATTTGCATTGGAATCTGCATTTTTTAACGTGATGTTCGGAAGATTAATGACTAACATTTCTTCATAATTTCCGGCATCTATCATAATAGTCACTCTTTCTTCACTTGTTCTGTTCATATAGGAAACAGCTTCTAAAGCCGCATTGATGGTTTGATAGTCTTTGTCAACTCCAACAGTTATTGTTTCAGAATAGGAAATAGTTGGAATTACTCGAATTTCTGTGAAATAGGATGTTAAAGATGCAGCACCGCCAACATTAATTGTAACCGTTCCCGGATTTGTGCCGGAATAGACATACTGAACATTTTCTACAATTGATGTACTGTTGGTTGAAGTGGTAATTACTTCTCCACCTTCAATTGAAAAATTGGCTGTGTAATAATAATAAACCAATACTCTTTCATTTGGATTTACAGGAATTACGAGTGATGATCCTGTTTTTGCTGTTAAATGACCAGAGGCAACAACAGTTGTAATTTGACCATTCAATTGCATTCCTTTATAATACGTTGAAGTGGTTGAGTTAATTACTTTATCATCAAAAGACCAAACTGTAACCGGAACAAAAGATAACGTTTTAGAAGCGGAAGCATTATTTACAGTAAGATTTGACGTTAACGCCAACTGTAAAGGATAATTATCTAACCCATTTGCTGTAATTTTATATGTTCCGTTTCTTAATGAAATAGAAGTTAAATCAGTAAATGTATAGTTATAACCTTCTTCGTTTAAATTGGTAAATGTTAGTTCTAAATCACTTTCTTGAGCAATAGTTAAACCAATTGTTTCAATTGAAATTGGAAAAACCGGTTTTGGAATAAATGTTATATCTGATGAAGTATTCTCGGTTATAGTAATTGTATTGGTTTCAATTTCAAAATCATTCACACCTTGAGCTAAAATTGTATAGGGAATGGACGATTCTAATTGAACACTGTACGTTCCGTTATTACTATTTACATTCGCAATCGGAATAAAAACACTTTCACTGGAGGAATCAGGTGTAAAATTGAGTTCTAAGTTTGAAATTTCAGTTCCAAGCCCAATAATATTTCCGGTAACGGTGAATAAAGTAATGCCTGAAATGGCAATGTTATGCGAAACATTTGGCGTAGTAACGCCGGTTGTGTTGAATGTATCGCCAGCAGAAATGATGTATCCGTTGGCATCAACTAAATTAATTGCATATTGATATCCCACAGGAACCGAAACATTATAGGTGTTTGAATTAATTTCTGCCGACCACGTTTTTCCTGCTTCATTGGTAAAAACAATAGAATAATCATTTGGAATTCCGGCTGCTTGCGTTAAGTCAATTGTTCCGTTAACATTGGTATAAACGGCATCTTTTCTATAAATTCGATAGAAACTTGCTTTGGCTAATTGATCATAAATGCGATAAGCTCCGGCTGTTTGAGCGACAAATTTCACTTCTGTCACATTTCCGGAAGCGGAAGTTATGGGAAACGTATTTGTTTGTAAACTTGGATTTGCTTCGTTAACGAATGTCAATACTCCATCTGTATCACCTCTGGCAATAATTGTGATTTCATCATCTTCAACAACTGTAATTCGTAAATATCTATTGTTTGGTAAACCGTTTGTTGTTGTTACTGTTCCGTTGCAATAAACTCTTCCTGAATAAGCAGCAACACTGGCCACATTGGCATCAAAACGGGATAAATTGGTGTTAGTTGTTCGTAATCTGTCGCTTGCATTTCCTACCCAAGAAAGTGAGCCTGCTGAAAATGCTGTTGGAAAGTTTACTCCTGCAGTTCCAGGCGTAACGCCAACATACCAAGCATTAATTACACTTTCGTTTAATTGATTATTGTACTCAGATTCATTGAGTTGAACGGCACCAAAATCCCATACGTCTGTATTTTGAGCATAATTCATTGATGTAAAAAACATCAAACAGAAAAGTAAATTTTTTTTCATTTTTATTAGTTTAATGATTTTTTCCAATTGGAATATTTTTTTAAAACTTCTTTAGGTTCATTGGTATACCATCCATAGCCCATTCTGCGTTCTTGACTAATTTCAGATAAGTTGTATTTTTTCTTTCCGTTTCGATCACAAAAGAAAGGTCTGTTATCATTCATTTCCATAAATCTTGCCCAAAGTGGTTCGGCATCCGGGCTTTCAACAACAATTCTGTCCTGTTCATCTTTTTTTCCGGTAGAAATTGTTTCAATTTTAATTCCGGTAATTTTTGTTTTTTCAAACCAATTTACGGCTGAATTTATTGCAGTAATTACTTCTGTTGATGGATTCTCTATCGACATTAATAACAATACTATTTTGGCTGATTCTTTGCCGCTTAACGAGGGTAATTCATACGCACGAGCTTTTGCAGGTTGAAGCGTTTCACGATCATGTTGTGCACACCAAGCAGTTAACCTACCGCTTTGTTTGTATTGAGTTTTTAGTATGCAATCGATTCCTTTATTAAAAGATGATTCTGCCATTTTAGCGATTTCATCAGGAACGGAAATTGAGTAGAAATCGGATTTGCTTTTAACTTCTTTCAACAATTTCAAAACATTCACCATGGCATTATCATTGTAAGTGATGTGCGTGTAATATCCTTCTTTTAATGGGTAAAACTGTGGCCATCCCCCATTTTTGTACTGAGCAGTAATCAAGTAAATAACTCCTTTTAAAAAAGCCATTTTATATCGTTCATCAGGATTTGATTTATAAACTTTTGATAGAAAAAGTAATTCCTGACAAGTTGCTCCGTTATCAATCGTACAACCGGTTGGATCTGATTTTAACTTTTTAAGGTCTTGCTTTTCTTTTTCTGAAAGCTCATTTTGAATTTCAATATTCTTGGGCCAACCGCCAATTTCACGTTGGTATAGCAAAACGTTTTCGGCTATTTTTTTGGCTTCTTCTGTTGCAAACCAACTTTCATCGTTATTTTCTGTGATGCTTTTCCATGTTATTTTCTTATCTTGAGCAAAGTTGTCAAAAGAAATTAGCAGTAGAAGTAACACTAAATTGTATTTTAAATTTTTCATATTAATTTTTTTAAATCGAATCCAATTTTTTTTAATTTTTAAGCAACATCGAATTCTTTAACTTAAAAAACTCACCATTTTAAATGAACAAAATGATGAGTTTTTTAAAATGTAACTTGGTTAATTATGGACTTTTAATAACCATAATCGTTCACTAATGTACTATTACTATTATCTAAAAACACTTGCCAAATTGGCCAGAATTGTTTTGTGTCAGGATTATTTCGATAAATAGCATTTATTTTAGAGTCTGTTAAAGTTGTCCAAGGTGTTGCTGTCCATCCTGTTCCGGGATCATTTATTTCTCCTCTATTTAATCCGTAAATGATTAATGTTTCATTATCAGCGGCATATTGAGTATAGAGAGTAGTTGGAACATCTGCATACTCCCCTTCTCTAGCTCTCAAACGGAATAATTTTTCCTTAGCTAAATCAATATTAGTCTTTAATAAATTCCATCTAATTAGAGCTTGTTTGCGTTCCATTTCGCCTGTAAATTCAAATTTATGTTCTTCAACAATAGCATTAAACATCGCTTGTTTTGAAGTTAACGCATTAACATACGCATCTACTTTTATTGCATGATCTGCAGGATTGAAAGCTCTTTCTCTTAGCATCTTTAAATAAACTGCTGCTGCTGCTGGGCCTTCTAATTCATTAGCGGTTTCAGCTGCCATAAGAATTACTTCTGCATAACGCATATACATTTTGTTTACACCATCATCATTATCTGACCTTACAAAACGTAACATCCATTCATAGCGGTATTTACCGAAATACCATGTATTAAAAGGGTTTAATTGTTGCCTTGCAAATCCATTGACTGTGGGGCCATACTTGTATGGTACACAGGTTACATTTCTTCTAGTATCTAATTCATCATAATCATAAAATACATAAGGTAATGGTCCAGATTGTCCTCCTCTATTGTTTCCATTTTCATGATGCTGATTATTGTTTGTATGTCTTACAGCAAATGTAAATAACATTCTTCCTCTACCTCCAGCAAAAGGAATTTCCCACAAAGATTCTCTACCGGCAGTAAGAACTTCTTCATTATATTTTCTCCATAAACCTTCAAAAGAAGGGTCTAAAGTTGAAGTTCCACTTTCAATTACCGATTTACATTCGTTAAAAGCCAGAGCATACATATTTGCTACAGAAAGATCTGGATCGTTACTTCTTCTAACACCATCAGGGTATTGTTGAAATCCACTAGCGGCTAATGCTAAACGAGCTCTAAGTCCTTTTACAAATGCTTTGTTTACTCTTTCTACACTAGTAGTTGCTGCGGTTTCATTAGGCCAAGGCACCAAAGTTGCTGCTTCTGCTAAATCTTCAATTAATTGTTTATAAATAATATCTCTATTTGATTTAGGTATATATAATGTTTCAGAAACAATTGGTTCAAAACGTGCAGGAACATCGCCCCAAGCTTTTAATAAATCGGCATAAAAAACAGCTCTTAATGTTAATGCTTCACCTAATAAATAGCCTAACTCTGCATTTTCAGTTGGATTTCCATATCTACGTAATCCGCGAATACACAAATTGGCTCGTTCGATACCGGAATACATCATTGCCCAAGCATTATTAATTGTGTTCATTTGACCGTTATTTGGCTTAGCATCATAAACACATAAATCGGGGTTATCATTTGAAGTGGTTTCGGATGAATTATACCATTCTGTATCGTTATTAAAACCATACCAAGGTAAGAACCGACCTCTGTAAGAATTTGTTTCTCCAAATGGTATTTTAATTCCATCTACAGCTCCTTTTGCTAAAGCGGGGGTAGAAAAGATGACAGACTCATCTAAAGTAGATTGAGTTTGAGCTTCAAGCATATCCTCTTCACACGAAAAGAATAGTATAGATAAGCTAAATATTCCTATTAGTAATAATTTATTTTTCATGACTTATATTTTTTTAATTAAAAATTCACATTTAGACCAAAAACAAACTGTCTGCTACGCGGATAAGGAGAATAATCAACACCAGGTGTCAATGGAGTTTGTCTTCGAGTAGATACCTCTGGATCTAAGCCAGAATAATTGGTTAAAACGAAAACATTTGTTGCTGTTCCGTATAATCTCAATCTTGAAATACCGATTTTTTCAACCAAAGTTTGTGGTAAAGTATAACCTAAGGTTAATGTGTTTAATCGTAAGAAAGAACCATCTTCTACAGCCCAATCTGTTACTAGAAAGTTACCCATGTATGGCGACCACATTGAAGTATTTTGATTTAATGCAGCCAATTCTGTTGGATCTGTTACTAACTCTCCTGTTGTTGGGTTTAAGTTTGTCCATCTAACTCCATCTGCCATTTCAGATGTTAAATTTCTATATTGTCCATTTGGATTATTTGTTGTAGCTGATGTATGCTCAATTTTTGTTGCATTATATACATCATTTCCATAACTCCAGTTAAAAGCGGCAGAGATGTCAAAATTGTGAATATTAGCATTTAATGTGATACCTCCTGTATGTTTTGGATTAACATCTCCAATAATACTTCGATCATCTGCATTTATGACATCATCTCCGTTAGTGTCTTTTAACTTCAACATACCTGGTCTAACTGGACTGCCTAAAATTGATGAGGCATTTGCTACTCCTTCTTTAAGTGTATATACTCCATTTTCATAGTTAAAATCTGAGACTTCATAACGACCATCGTTTTGATATCCATAAATTGCTCCAATAGGTTGACCAACCCAAACTGCGAAATCATTACCAACACCTGAATTCCATTGCGTATCCACTTGATAATTTTCCATACCCAATGAATTGATTTTATTTTTGTTAAATCCGATGTTAAATGAAACATTTAAACCATAATTTTCTTTTCTTACAGCTGCGACATTCAAATTGGCTTCAAATCCTTTATTTTCAACTTCACCTAAATTTCTATATTGAAAATCATATCCAGTTCCGGCTACATTAAATCTATTTAATAAATCTTTGGTAATATTGTTGTAATACTCAAAAGATCCACTAACTCTTCCTTTAAAGATTTCATAATCTAATCCTAGATTTTGAGTAATCGTTGTTTCCCATTTTAAATCTGGATTAGCTAAAATTTTTGAGGCTGCCCAAAAATTATCTATATCATTAATCCAGGTTGCACCAATATTTGAATTTAGATAGTTTTGAATAGTTTGACCAGTTGGTATGTTATTATTTCCCGATTCACCATAACTCGCTCTAATTTTAAGTAAGTCTAACCAAGAAACATCTTTTAAAAAGTTTTCTTCTGAAATTTTCCAAGCAGCAGCAGCAGATGGGAAATAACCCCAAACGTTATCGTTCAAAAATATACTAGAACCATCGGCACGAAAAGTAGCAGTTAATAAATATCTGTTTTTGATGTCATAATTTACTCTACCAAAAAATGAAAGTAATTTATCATCCGGATTATTAAAATTATTAACCGATTGTGGAATTGCAATAGTAGTTAAATTCATTGCGTTTTGAAATGTAAAATCTAAAGGATAACGATGCATTATGTGCGTTAAAATATTAGATTTATAGATTAATGTTTCTTGACCAAGAAGTATTTTTAATTGATGATTTTCTCCTAAGTGTCTTTTGAAATCAAAATTTAAAGTATTGGCATTTCTAAATCTATTTTCTTCACGATTACTAAATATCATTGCAGGTGCTCCTTGATTTTCCGGTGCTGGCTGATTTCTAATGTAGTAAGTTGTTAGTCCATAAAATCGAAAATCGTCATATCTATAATTATCTAATCCAAAATCAGATTTAAATTGAAGATCTTTTGTTACTTTCCATGTAACACCACCTGTCATATTAAAATTCTTTCTCTTTTGTAACCTATCATTGTCTTCTGCAACTCGAAATGGATTTATTAAATATCCTGCAGCAGCTTCGTCTGTTTCATCATCAACCAAACCGGGAATTGGAATTGGAGCATAACCTATACTATGTTTTAATCTCGAATCCGTTGAGGAAAACTCACTTCTGTCATTTGCTCCACCTCCTTCAATCTCAGTATCAGAATAACGAATACCGAAATTTACTTGTAATTTCTCACTGATTTTGCTTTTTAAATTAAGTGATAAATTATTTCTTTTGAATGTAGAACCAATCATAATTGCTTCTTCTTCAAAACGAGTATAATTAAAATTATAACTCAACAAGTCTGAACCACCGCGAATTCCTAAACTATGACTTTGTACCAAACCGGTGCGACCGTAAATTTCTCTTTGCCAGTCTGTACCTTGAACATTTTCATATTGACCAATTTCACCATAAGTTCCAAAAAAGTCTTCATACGAAGTTAAATTACCTCTAAGCGAAGCATATTCATATTGCCATTTAGTGTAATCTGCCGGGCTAAGTACATCTAATGTTTTTGCGATTTTTTTAACTCCTGTAAACATATCATAGGTAACACTCACTTTCTCTCCAGCTTTACCACTTTTTGTTGTAACTAAAATTACACCGTTGGCTCCACGTGCTCCATAGATAGCTGTAGAAGAAGCGTCTTTTAACACGGTGATATTTTCAACATCAGATGATGAAATATCATTCATACTATTAACCGGAAAACCATCCACTATAATTAATGGAGAACTGTCTTGCGTTAATGAACCACCACCTCTCACACGAATATTAATTTCGGCATCCGGAGAACCTTCTGCAGAGGTAACTCTAACACCAGCCATACGACCGGTTAAAGCTTCAGAAATGTTAGAGATAGGTTGCTTTTTTAAATCAGCTCCACTCATTGTTGATACAGCTCCCGTTAAATCAGATTTTTTAACCGAACCATATCCAACTAAAACAACCTCTTCAAGAGCTTCTTGGTCAAGTGCCAATTCAATGTTGATTGAAGTTCTCCCTTTTAACTCAATCGTTTGCGTTTTATAGCCAATAAAACTGACTACAAGTGTTGCGTTGCTGGATTTAACATTAAATTTAAAAGCTCCATCAAAATCGGTTGAAGTACCATTTGATGTTCCTCTTTCTATAATGTTAACTCCGGGAATTTCCAATTTATCGGCTGCATCAATTACTTTACCCGATATTGAGACGGAGTTTTGAGCATAAGTTTCTTGCAGTCCGAATACGGAAATAAAAATAAATAGTGTTAGAGTGTATCGTAACCTATTTAGTACTAATAATTTTGCTTTCATAATCTGCGTGGTCAATTTTAGGTTTGTTTGTTTTCTTAATTGCTTGTTAGGTTTACTTTTTTGTTATTTATATAGGTATCGATTAATTTTAGATTTTTTACGTGCTTCAATGAAAAATTCTCTTTTACAGTATCAATTTTTACGTTTTTGAAGGTGATGTTTTCTATGGGAGAATTTTCAAGTCCATCTGCAAAAATGGCATACTTTCCTGCGTTTTCTACTGTGATGTTTTCTAAAAGAATATTTTTAATTTTTGGAATAAAATTGCCGTCCTTCTGACCAGCATAAACCGAATAATTCATCGTAATGTGCAAAACAGCTTGTTTTACTTTACCCACTTTAATGTTTCTAACATAAACACCATCGACCGTTCCTCCTCTTTTGGTATTGGTTTTTAATCGAATAGCTCTGTCAAGTTGCGGACTATCCATAAAGCAATCTTCTACAAAAACATTTTTTACTCCGGCAGACATTTCACTTCCAATCACCACTCCTCCGTGACCATCTATCATTTTACAACTTCTAACGACAATATTTTCACTCATAATACCTACTTTTCGACCTTCGTGATCTCGTCCTGCTTTAATGGCAATACAATCGTCACCCGTATTGAAAGTACAATTTTGAATGATTACGTTTTTAGAATACTCAGGATCACAACCATCATTGTTTGGACCGTGGCTATCAATAGTCACACCATCAACAATAACATTTGTACATTTTAAAGGATGAATAATCCAAAAAGGAGCATTTATAATTTTAATGTCTTTGATTAAAACATTTTCGCAATCAAATGGTTCTATAAAATTTGGTCTCAAATACTTATTATTTCCAAAAACTCTTTTGTCAATCGGAACATCTTTCTCAGCCATTTTCATCAAGGCTGGCAAATTCAAACTGTCTAATTGCGAAGGTTCTCCGGGCTTGTAACCATAAACATCACCTTCAGAAGTTTTACCTTTCCATGGCCACCAATACGTATTGTTTGCTTGACCATTCAAAGTTCCTTTCCCTGTAATTGCTATATTTTTTTTGTTTTTTGCATAGATTAGCGGAGAATAATTCATCAATTCCATTCCTTCAAAAGATGTGTGAACTAACGGATAGTAATCATTTGGGTTAGTGCTGAATAATATCTCTGCTCCTTCTTCCAAATGAAGATTTACATTGTTATCTAAATGAATTGGTCCTGATAAGAATTTTCCTGTAGGAACAACTACTTTTCCACCGCCATTTTCTGTACAAGCTTTGATAGCTAATCGAAAAGCTTCAGTATTCATCGTTTTTCCATCTGCTTTTGCACCGTAATCGAGTACTGAATAATTTACATTTTTGAAAGTAGGTTCTTTGGTTGCGGCTAAGATAGCTTCCATCTTATCCCACGGATTTTCTTCGCTCACTGCTCTAGTTTGGTTCTTTTCTCCACAAGAAATAAAAAGTAGTACAAGGTTTAAATAGATAATTGTTTTGTAATTCCGCATTATAATTGCTTTCATTTTAGTAAATGTTGTTATGTAATCGATTACCAAAAATAATTAATACAATAATAATAACCAAGCTTTTTTTTATAAAATTAAAAAATAATATAAAATTTATGATTTATTGATAATTGACACCTTTGTTTTCAAGTCTTTTTTTTTAAATAAAAAAATAAATATTCAATGTAATTGTTACATTTGTGTTCATAAAAATCAAAGATTTAGTAAAATATACCTTTAAGTTTATCTCTTAATGAAGAAAAAAACCACTATCTACGACATCGCGAAGAAGCTAAATATTACAGCTGCTACAGTTTCAAGAGCTTTAAACAACAACCCAAATATCAGCGATGCTACCCGTGAGCTTGTTGTGAATATGGCTACTAAAATGAATTATGAGCAAAACCGACTTGCTTTAGCATTAAAAAGTGGAAAGAGTAATAACGTTGGTGTTGTGGTTCCAAGAATTGACAGTAATTTCTTCGGTTCTGTAATTCACGGAATTGAAGAAGAATTAAATAAACACGGATATCACGTTATTATTTGTCAAACGGATGGAGTTGAAGCTAAAGAAGTGGCCAACATTGAAGCACTTTTGAATTCTCAAGTAGATGGAATTTTAATTTCAACTTCCAGTAATAATGTTTCAACTTTTGATCGAATTATGAAAAAAGAAGTTCCATTAGTATTTTTTGATAGAAAAAAAACAATGAAAAATGTTAGTTCTGTGACCATAAATGACTTTGATGGAGGCTACAAAGCTACTCAACATTTAATTGACACAGGCTGCAAACGTATCGCCTACTTTTCAGGAGATACGAATATTGAAATTTTTAAAGATCGTTTTTTAGGTTACAAACAAGCTTTGGAAGACAATAATGTAGAGTTCGTAAAAGAATATATTGTTCAAACTAAAAGTACAATTGAAGAAGGTAGAAAAGCAGTTAAAAAACTTTTAAAACTTGCTACACCTCCTGATGCCATCTTTTCTTCGAGTGATTTTGCCGCATTGGGAGCCATTCAAGAATTAAGAGCAAAAAATATTAAAATTCCAACTGATTTTTCGGTCATTGGATTTAGTAATGAGCCGTTTACAATGTTTATGGAATTGTCTATCAGTACAATAGATCAGTTTCCATTGGAAATGGGAAGAATGACTGCCAAAGTCTTTTTGGAACAAGTAAACAATTCGGATAAAATAAAAATTGAAAAGAAAGTGGTTTTGGAGCCTGAATTAATTTTAAGAAAATCAACTCGAAAACTAATTGAGAAGTAATAAAAAAATCCGTTCAGCTATGGAACTAAACGGATTTGAAAAAAAATACTAACTAAAAAATTATAATGAAACTCCTCGTTTCCAAGGAATAAAATCATCTTGGTTTAATTGGTCTGCTTTGGAAATAATCCGTCCGCTTGCCACTTCAATAATATATTCTAAAATGCTATCCCCTACTTCTTCTATTGTTTTTTCGCCACTAATTACCGCACCCGTATCAATATCAATAATGTCATTCATTCGTTGAGCTAAAATTGTATTCGACGAAACTTTAATCACCGGAGCAATCGGATTTCCTGTTGGAGTTCCTAAACCGGTTGTAAATAAAACAACTGTTGCACCGGAACCAACCATTGCTGTTGTGCTTTCTACATCGTTTCCGGGTGTATTTAGTAACGTTAATCCGGACTCTGAAACATATTCACCATAATCCAAAACATCTGTAACGGGAGAAGTTCCGCCTTTTTTGGCTGCTCCTGCCGATTTCATCGCATCAGTAATCAAACCATCTTTGATGTTGCCGGGAGACGGATTCATATCGAAACCGGAACCTGCATCAACAACCGATTTTTCGTATGCTTTCATCAACGATAAAAATTTGTTTGCTTTTTCTTCGGTGACGCAACGGTTCATTAATTCTTGTTCCACACCACATAATTCCGGGAATTCTGCCAAAATACTTTTTCCGCCCAAAGCTGCCATTATATCAGATACATGTCCCAATGCCGGATTAGCTGATATTCCTGAAAAACCATCCGATCCACCACATTCTAAACCAATACAAAGTTTGGATAACGGTGCGGGTTGACGTTGAATTTGGTTAGCTCTTTTAATTGCTTCAAAAGAATCTTTAATTATCGTTTGAAGCATCGTATCTACCGTTCCCATTTGCTGTTGTTCGTAGATAATCACTTCTTTATTTAAGTTTGGATTGATTGCTTTCAATGTATTTTGAAACAATTCAATCTGTAAATTTTGACAACCTAAACTCAAAACGGTTGCTCCGGCTACGTTGGGATTGTTCACATAACCGGCTAAAAGTCGGGCTAAACTTTCAGAATCTTGTCTGATTCCACCGCAACCGCCTTGATGAGTGATGAATTTTACTTCAATATTATCAAATGCATTGGTGCTTTTTTCTTCAATCACTTCATCTTGACTGGTGTTGTTTACTAATGAACGAAGCAACATTTGATAGCTATCAGTTTTCTTTGGCATTAATTCCTTTTCGAAAACTTCTTTTAGACGTTCTATGTTTTTATTTTCACAAAAGACTAAAGGAAAAAATAACCAAACATTTCCCGTTCCCACTTGTCCATCGGCACGATGATAACCCATAAACGTTCGGTCTTTCCATTTATCAACGTTGGGTGGATTCCAAGAAGTTGTTTCTGTTTTTTGAGAAACTTTTCCGCTTTGGTGCTTAACGTTTGATGTCGTTAATACTTCACCTTTTTGAATATTTTGACTGGCTTTTCCAACCAAAACACCGTACATAAAAATGCTGTCACCGGTTGAAAAATCAAACTCAGCAATTTTATGTTTTGCTTTCACAGCAGTGGTTGTCGTGATTTCTTTTGCTTCAAAAGCAATGGTTTCACCTTGTTCAATATCTACCAAAGCAACAATTATGTTGTCATCTGGATGAACTTTTATTAATTTCTTTTGCATAATCGTTTCGTTATGAATCATATTGATTTTTAAAACTTATGAATCCGTTTTCTATTCCTTTATTTTCTATTTCTGTCAGAGCAAAAACGAGTGCTTCTGTTAAACCAATTACCTCATTTAAATCATTTTCCCAGAATTCTAAATTTGAAAGTGTTTGTTTAACTAAAATTTCTAAATCATTTGATTTCCAATTGTTTTCAAAAAATGAAATAATCTCTTTTGTGTCATTAATAGGTAAAATTCTGTCTTGCCATTCTTTCTTATAAAAACGAATTAAACAGGCAAATGAGAACGTTAAATGAACAGGTAATTTTTGATTTATTTTAACATATTCAAGCAAACTTGGCAATACTCTCACTTTGAATTTTGAAACCGAATTTAGAGCAATATCAGCCAATTGATGTTTGATAAACGGGTTTCTGAAACGATCTAACACTTCATCTGCAAATAAATCTAATTCCGATTTTTCCATTGGAAGTGTTGGATTGATTTCGTTGAAAATTGCTTTCGTCACAAAATCTTCCGTAAATTTATTATCCAATGTTTCTTTCACCGTTTCATTTCCATATAAAATTGAAAAAGGAACCATTGCCGTGTGAGCACCGTTAAGAATTCTCACTTTTCTTGTGCGATACGGTTGCATATCCGACACAATTTTTACATCCAAATTGGTTTTATGAAAAGGCAATTTTTCTTTCAATTTCTCATCACCTTCAATCACCCAAAGGAAAAATGGTTCGGCAGTCACTAAAATATCATCGTGATAGTCTAATTTGTTATTATAGTCTTCAATTTCATTCCGAGGATAACCCGGTACAATTCTGTCAACCAATGTATTATGAAAAGTACAACCTGTGGTTATCCAATATTTATATTCTTCGCCTAACTGCCATAAATCGGCTAATTTTAGCAAAATTTCTTTTAAAGTATCTGCGTTATAATTGATTAATTCGCATGGAATAATAGTCAAACCTTTCGAAACATCGCCGTTAAAATGTTTGAATCTTTCATATAAAAACACAGACAATTTTCCCGGAAATGAGTTTGGTGGTTGCATTTCTTTTTTGTCCGAATCAACATACTCAATTCCGGCTTCAGTTGTGTTTGAAATAACGAATTCAAGTGTTTCAACTTTTGCTAAATCAAGGTATTCCTGAAAATTCTTGTATGTATTAATTCCTTGTACAACATTAGTAATCAATTCAATATCATGAATCTTTTCGCCTTTTTTTACACCATTCATAAACAAAGTGTACAAGCCATCTTGTTCATTTAATAAGTGAACCATTCCGTTATCAAGTGGTTGAATAACAGCAATTCCGCCGTTAAAATCGGCTTTTTTATTTAAGATTTGAAAAGCATAATCAACAAATGCTCTTAAAAAATTTCCTTCTCCAAATTGAACAACTTTGATGGGATATTTTGTTGAAAATCCGATACTTTCTCTACTTAATTTTTGTTTTACTAGATTTTCCATTTTTTAATATTTGATTACTTTATATTTTGGTACTAATGTTTTCATAATTCCCCACGCAATAAGGTATGCCACGGCACAAATGGAGAAAATAATCATATAACCTTTATCAATTCCGTCTGAAACAACAGCACCTGATTTTTCTAATTCTGCAAATAGATTTTCAGGAATACGATCATTTATATACTGCGGAAATTTTTCTAAAAGCGGTACCCCATCCACAGTTGTCCACGTTTTATGTGAATAATCAAATAAAACTCCGGAACCTTTATTAATTAAAAATGAACCAATTCCGCCCGCCATTCCGCCTATTCCAGTGATAGTTGCGATGGCTCTTTTTGGAAACATATCACCAACAGTTGAGAAGATATTTGCCGACCAAGCTTGATGAGCCGCACCCGCAATTCCGATAATGATAACCGGAATCCAGTACGAAATGTCTCCTCCCGGTTGAGCCAATAAAGCTAATAAAGGGAAAAAGGCAAAGATTAACATCGCTTTCATTCTTCCGTCATACGGATTTAAACCTAATTTATCCACGAAATATTTTGGCAACCATCCACCGATAATGGATAATAATGTGATGACATATAAAACTACTAAAGGAATGGCACTTTGCGTACTATCCATACCATAAACCGAACTTAAATAGGCCGGTGTCCAAAATAAATAGAACCACCAAACGCCATCGGTCATAAATTTACCCACAATGAAAGCCCACGTTTGACGGTATTTGAAACATTCTTTTAATGAAAAAGTAGCGTCTTTTTCCCCTTGTGTTTCCACAGGAGCATCAACTTGATCTTGGTTGATATAGGCTAATTCTTCTGCATTTACTTTCGGATGAACTTCCGGTTTTTTGTAGAGAAATATCCATAATCCCATCCAAACAAAACCTAATGCACCAATGATGATAAACGCCATTTCCCATCCTAATGCTTTGGCAATAAAAGGAATGGTTAGTGGTGCTGCTAATGCTCCTACTGTTGCTCCGGCATTAAAAATACTAGTCGATAATGCTCTTTCTTTTTTAGGAAAATATTCCGCCGTAGCTTTAATTGCGGCAGGAAAATTTCCGGCTTCACCGACGGCCAATACAAATCGGGCAAAAATGAATAAGGTGACACTCGTACTAATGACTAACGAAGTATTATTAATTGTACTGATGATTTCTTTTGATTCGGCGAAACCTACAAACCAATTTCCGGTGATGTAACCGGCCGTTGCAATTCCGCAAAAAGCATGTAAAACGGCACCGACAGACCAAATTCCGATTGCCCAAAGAAAACCTTTTTTGGTATCGATCCAGTCCACAAATTTTCCGGCAAACAGCATACTGATGGCGTAAAAAATTGAAAACAATGCAGTGATATTTCCGTAATCATTGTTGTTCCAATGAAATTCAGGCTGAATGAAATCCTTCCACGTAAGTGAAAGCACTTGTCTGTCTAAATAATTAATGGTAGTCGCAAAAAATAATAAACTACAAATGGTCCATCTGAAATTTGTTGCTTTTTTAGAAGTGGTTTCTTGTGTCATAAGGTTTATTTTTTAGGCTAATTGCGTCCTGCAGTATTAATTATTTTATGTTTTAACTGATTTGTTTGATTAGTTTTTCAAACAATTCAGCACAATTTTCTTTTATATTAAAATTGGAATTTTCTTGATTTATTTCAATAAAAACGACTGGTAAATATCTTCTTTTGGAAACATTTACTTCATTTTCGATGTTTTTATTGATAGTTAAAACGATAGCGGCATCAACACTTCCATCGTTTATATCGTCCAAATAATGTCTGATTTTTGAAATTTCTTCAAAAGATTGAAACAACATAATTCGATAACCTTTTTTAGAAGCACATTTTTGAATATCATACAACATTTCACTATAAAGTGCATTATTAATTCTGGGAACAATAATCGCAATGATACTGGATTTGCTACTTCGTAGAGCTAATGCATTTTTATTTGGTCGATAATTCGTCTTAAGAGCAAATTCTTGAATAATCTTTTTGGTATCGACATTAATATCATTCTTATCATTCAACGCTTTTGAAATGGTTGAAATCGAAAAACCGGTTAAATGTGATATTTTTTTTAATGTCGTCATTTTTAAAATTGTTTTTTTTTCCTGTTGAGTGCTTTCGGTCAAATTTCGTTGATGATTACACTCAACAGGGTGTTAAAAAAATTCTATTTTATAGATTGAATTACTTCTAATACTTTTTTGGTTTCAGCTTCAATTGTGGCATAATCTTGGTCGGCCATTAATTGCTTACTGATTAATTTGCTTCCCATTCCAACCGCAGAAACGCCTGCTTTGTACCAACCTGAAATGCTTTCTTTGGTTGTATCCACTCCGCCGGTTGGCATAAATAATAATTTTGGAAAAATATCTTTAATACCACTCAAAAATTCTGGTCCAAGCATATTTCCGGGGAAAAGTTTGATGAATTTAACTCCGGCATTTTCAGCGGCGATAATTTCGGTTGGTGTCATACAACCCGGGCTGTAGAATAAACCCTTTTCAATCAAAAAAGTCGCTACTTCAGGAACAAATCCGGGACTGATAAAGAAATCGGCACCTACATTTAGAAAATCATTTGCCTGATCTAAATTTTTGATAGTTCCAATTCCAAGTAATAAATCCGGCATTTCGGCATTTCGAACTTCAACCATTTTAGCAAAGTTTTTTAAAGCAGCTTCACCACGATTGGTATATTCTACGGCTTTAATTCCTGCTCGATAAATGGCTCTCAATACTTCTATTGTAACGTTTTCATCTGCATTGAAATACAACGGTAAAATACCTTGTTTTACAATCGCTTCAGAAACTTTTTGACTATTACTCATCTTTTAAATTTTTACTTTAAATACTAATTTTTTTATTACATCATCACCAATCATTGGAGCGTGCACATCTTCAGGATAAAATATAACAAATTGATTATCGGTTAATTGAAAAAACATATCCGGTTCGTCATTAAAAAATAAAACATCTTTTTCAGTGCTGTATTCTCCGTTTGGTGTCACACATTTTTCTCTTGGTTTCCAAGCGATTGTTTCTACTCCTTTTGCACAAAATTGGATATCGATATTTTGATTGTGGCATTCAAATTTGGCTAAACTTTCTTCTTTCGTTTTTCCTTTTTTATTGCTAACGATTACTTTCAAACCATCCGTAATTTCAATTGTACCATCTTCTAAAGAAGCAATGTCATTTTCGTTCAAAAACTCAAATGCTTTGGCAAACAACGGATGTAAGCCCGTATATTTTGATGCGTTATTTAATGTATCTACTATCATAATTATCTTGCTACACGGCCTGAAGCATCGCCTCCCATTAATTTTTGAACTTCATCAACTGTAACCAAGTTTGCGTCACCTTTGATCGTGTGTTTCAAACAAGAAGCAGCTACAGCAAAATCCAATGCGTTTTGATCATCATCTGGATACGTTAATAAACCGTAGATTAATCCACCCATAAAACTATCGCCGCCACCTACTCTATCCACAATATCTGTGATTTGGTATTGACGTGTTTGGAGCATTTCTTTTCCATCGTATAAAACTCCCGCCCACGTATTGTGTGAAGCCGAAATTGAACCTCTCAACGTTGTAATTACTTTTTTAGCTCTTGGGAATTTTTCCATCATTTGTTTACAAACAGATAAAAATGCTTCCGCTTTTACATCGTGACCGTGCGTTTGAACTGCTGCTCCATCCGGTTTGATTCCGAAATGCATTTCTGCATCTTCTTCGTTTCCTAAAATAACATCACAGTAAGAAGTTAGTTCTGTCATAATTGCTTCTCTGTCGCCACCGTATTTCCATAATTTAGCTCGGTAATTCAAATCGGTTGAAATGGTAACACCCATTTTACTGGCTACTTTCACAGCTTCTAAACAAACATCGGCAGAACTTTGAGAAATGGCAGGCGTAATTCCGGTCCAATGGAACCAACTTACACCTTGAAAAACTTCTTCCCAATTGATCATTCCTGATTGAATTTCCGCCATCGAAGAATGTGCTCTATCATAAACCACTTTACTTCCTCTACTTACAGCTCCTGTTTCTAAGAAATAAATTCCTAAACGATCGCCACCCCACACAATTTTATCGACACCAACGCCTCTTTTACGCATTTCCATCATGGCACATTGACCAATATCATTTTTTGGTAAACGGGTTACAAAATCAACCGGAATTCCATAATTAGCTAATGAAACAGCTACGTTTGATTCTCCACCACCATATACAACATCAAAATTGTCTGCTTGTGAAAATCTTAAAAATCCTTGTGGTGCTAATCTTAACATTATCTCACCGAATGTTACTACTTTTTTTGACATTATTTTAAAATTTTGTTATTATGTAATTTGTTTCAGGTTTCAGTTTTCAGGTTATCTCGACACTCTTCCGCCGCCGGAACCTCCCATTAATGCTTTAATTTCGTTGACCGTTGCTAAATTGATGTCGCCCGAAATAGAATGCTTTAAACAAGTCGCTGCTGCTGCAAATTCCAATGCGGTTTGATTATCATCCGGCCAAGCAATCATTCCATAAATGATTCCGGCCATAAATGCATCACCGGCACCAATTCGATCAATTATGTGTGAAATATTGTATTTCTGTGAATGCAATAATTCCTTTCCATTCCAAAACGAAGCACTGATTCCGTTTGAAGAAGCATTTGCATCCATTCGTTTGGTGGTTACTATGTTTTTTAATTTTGGAAAAGCGTTCATCCAATTCGAAAAAATTTCTTCTTGGGTATCCTTTTCATTGACTTTTATTCCTAACACTTTTTCCGAATCATCAATTCCGCCTAAAAGTAAATCGCAATGTTTTACTAGATTTGGCATTATTTCGTTGGCATTTTTACCGTATTTCCATAAGGTTGGACGATAATTTAAATCCGCTGAAATGGTCAATCCCATTCGTGAAGCAACAGTTAAAGCTTCTTCACAGATTTCTGCTAATTCAAGTGTTAATGATGGTGTGATACCCGACCAATGAAACCAATCGGAATCTTTGAACGCATCTTCCCAATTAATCATTCCTTTTTTTAAGGTTGAAAACGAGGAATCTTCTCTGTCATACACCACTTTTCCCGGTCTTTCGGACGCACCTTGTTCAAAATAATAGATGCCGAGCCTTTTTCCTTGTATAAACGAAATGGGTTCAACACCAAAAGAACGTAACATACTTAGCGATGATTCGCCTAATTCATTTGGAGGAACAGCCGTAATGAATTTAACTGAAAGTCCAAATTTTGATAACGAGGCAGCAACATTCGCTTCGGCACAACCATAATACAAATCAAACGACCTTGCTTGCGTGAGTCGTAAATGACTTGGCGGTGAAAGCCTGAGTAAAAGTTCTCCAAATGTTACGACTCTGCTCATTTATACTTTTATAAAATCTTCCCGCATTGGGCTAAAAACATCAATTAATAAACCGTCTTCTAAACAAATGACACCGTGTTCCAGGTTTGGAGCAACATAGAACGAATCTCCTTTTTGTAACAACTTGGTTTCATTGTTAATTGTCACTTCAAATTTGCCTTCTGCAATATGAGTGACTTGCGAATGGATGTGATGATGCATCGCACCAATTCCACCCTTTTTAAATTGCACATTGACCATCATTACCGATTGATCGTGTCCAACAATTTGTCGCTCGATATTATTATCAATAGTTTCCCAATTAGTTGATTTATTTTCGAAAAATGCTTTGCTTTTAGCCATTTTCAATTACTTAAAATTAAAATAGTTTTTGGCGTTATTGTAACTAATATCGGCTACCATCTTCCCTATCCATTTCATATCATTTGGCAATTCGCCTCTTTTGATTTCATCGCCTAAAAGATTACATAAAACTCTTCTGAAATATTCATGTCTTGGAAAAGATAAAAAGCTTCTGGAATCGGTTAACATACCAATAAAACAACTGATTAATCCCATATTTGACAAGGCATTCATTTGTTTTGTCATTCCGTCTTTTTGGTCTAAAAACCACCAACCGGAACCAAATTGCACTTTTCCCTTGATGCTTCCATCATTGAAATTTCCAATCATGGTTGCCATAACTTCATTATCGGCAGGATTTAGATTGTATAAAATGGTTTTTGTCAATTTATCTTTAGAATCCAACGCATTCAACAAAGCAGAAAGATTTCTGGCTTGCGAAAAATCGCCAATCGAATCCCAACCTGTATCCGGTCCTAAAACTCGATGCATTCTGGCATTGTTGTTACGCAAAGCTCCCAAATGGAACTGTTGCACCCAACCGTGTTGATTATAATTTTCACACAAAAACAATAAAATGGCTGTTTGGAATTTAGCATCTTCTAAAGTAGAAATCGGTTGATTTTTTCTTCTCTTTTCAAAAATTGAATTGATTTCACTTTCGGTATAATTTTCAAACTGAATTTGATCTAATCCGTGATCGGATAATTGACAACCATTCTCATTAAAATAAGCAATTCTTTTACTTAAAGCATTACATAAATCAGCATACGTATTTATTTCAAAATCAACAACTTTTGATAATGAATCAATATAACTATTATACGTTTCACTTGCAATTAAAATCGCTTTATCAGGTCGGAAAGCAGTACTTACTTTCACTGAAAAATCGCTGTTGGCTAATTGCTTATGGTATGCCAAATCATCCGTTGGATCTTCTGTTGTGCAAACCACTTCGGCGTTCACTTTCTTTAATAAATTCTGACAAGAAAACTCAGAAGTACTTAATTTTTGAGAAGTTTCTTCGTAAATAGCTTCTGCAGACTTTTCATTTAATAATTCATAAATATCAAAATAGCGAGCTAATTCCAAATGCGTCCAATGATACAAAGGATTTCGCATTGTGTACGGAACCGTTTTTGCCCATTGAATGAATTTATCTTTGTCTGAGGCATCTCCGGTAATGAATTTTTCGTTCACACCCAACGTTCGCATAGCTCTCCATTTGTAATGGTCGCCATTAATCCAAACATCGGTAATATTTTTAAATTGATTATTTTCAGCTATTAATTTAGGCGATAAATGATTGTGATAGTCAATAATAGGCTGATTTTTAGAATAGTTATGATACAATTCCTCAGCATATTTATTTTCTAACAAAAAATTATCGTGTATGAATTTCGTACTCATTATACTTGTTTTTTAATCTTCGTTCGATGGTTTTCCGATGGTAGCTAAAATTCCACCATCCACATAAATTATTTGTCCGTTTACAAAATCACTCGCTTTTGACGATAAAAATATTGCTGCTCCCGCCAAATCTTCCGGATCTCCCCAACGTGCTGCTGGAGTACGACTGATGATGAAATCGTTAAACGGATGACCGTCTACTCTAATCGGAGCTGTTTGAGAAGTGGCAAAATAACCCGGACCAATTCCGTTTACTTGAATGTTGTGTTTTGCCCATTCGGTTGCTAAATTTTTAGTGAGCATTTTTAAACCGCCTTTTGCCGCAGCATAAGCCGAAACGCTGTTTCTTCCCAACTCGCTCATCATCGAACAAATGTTGATAATTTTACCTTCTTTGCGTTCAATCATTTGTTTTGCAAGTAATTGCGACATAATGAATGGCCCAACTAAATCCACATCAATCACTTTTCTGAAATCTGCAACCGGCATCGTGATGGCCAATTCTCTTTTGATGATTCCGGCGTTATTCACTAAAATATGAATATCACCTATTTCTTTTGAGATTAGTTCAACGTGTTTAGCGGCATCAATTTCATCGGTTACATCAAATAAATAACCTGTTGCTTGATAGCCTTTGGATTTGTAATACGAAATCGCTTCTTCCATTTTGAATGGCGTGGTTCCGGTGATGATCAATTGAGCACCGGCTTGAGCTAATGCTTCGGCAATGGCCATTCCTAAACCGTGTGTTCCACCGGTTATTAAAGCGTTTTTATGTGTTAAATCGAATAATTTCATCTTATCTTAGTTCGTTTGGTGGACAAATATCCATATCGCTATAATCTAAATTTTCGCCCGCCATTCCCCAAATAAAGGAATAATTGGATGTTCCGGCACCTGAATGAATAGACCATTCCGGCGATAAAACCGCTTGATTATTTTGCATAAAAATGTGACGTGTGTGTTGTGTTTCTCCCATAAAATGAGAAATGGTTTGACCTTCTTCTAAATCAAAATAGAAATAAGCTTCCATTCTGCGGTTGTGTGTGTGAGCCGGCATCGTGTTCCATACATTTCCGGGCAATAATTCGGTTAAACCCATTTGAAGTTGGCAGGTTTGAACAATTTCATTCACAATCAATTTGTTTAAAATTCGTTTGTTAGCCGTTTTTTCTTCGCCTAACTGAATTACAATTGCATTTTCTTTGGTAACTTTTTTGTTTGGGAAATGAGTGTGAGCGGGTGCTGAATTGATATAAAATAAAGCAGGTTTATCTTCATTACTTGAAAAAACAACTTCTTTTGCTCCCATTCCAACATACAAAGCTTCTTTTTTATTTAGTTCAAAAGCTTCTCCATCAACCGTTACCGTTCCTTTTCCGCCTACATTGACAATTCCCAACTCGCGACGATCTAAAAAGTTTTCTGATTTTAAGTACGGAATTGTTTCTAGTTTTAAGTCTTTTGAAACCGGCATAATTCCACCCACAATGTAACGATCGTACATTGAATAGGTTAAATTTATTTCATTTTCTGAGAATAAATTATCAATTAGAAATTGATTTCTGATTTCTTGTGTGTCATATTTTCTAGCATCAATAGGATTTGATGCATATCTAAAACTGAAATTTGTCATACGTATATTTGTTGTAATCGATTACACAAATATAATAATTATTTTTAATAAAACTAAAATATGTATAATTTTTAGAGATAAAAAATAAGATATATGAAAAAAAGTGGACTTAAAACAGCTAAAATCTGATTGTTATAATCAAATCCATAAAAAATCTAACTTAAATTTAGTAGTAGGATTTTCTCAAATCTTCCGTGATGACTTTTTGAAATGAAATGATTTTTTCCGTTAGTAATTATAAACGGAATTTCATCTTTTTTATGAATTTCAATCGAAGTATTTAGTTCTGAGATTTTATTAAATTGAAGATTTCTTAAAGCAATAGTATGCAACATATCGCCTTTTTGAACTGTTTTGGTATAGTATTCCTTTTTATTAAAACAAACAATTCCGGAATCGTAGTCAGTATTTTCTATTTTTAATGGGTAAAATCCACGCAAACCGTCTTCTTGTCGGATGATTTTATAAACGGCTTCCTTCCTACTCCACAAAATCCAAACCATAAGTGTTGGATTTTTTGCAGAAAAAATAAGATTTTGCTCTTTTGTAGTAAATAGTTTATCGAGGCAACCTTTTCGTTGCCAATTGCTTTCTACTCTTGCTAACGCTAAATCGATGACATCATTTCCAATCATTTTTCGGCTAATTTGGTATCGATGATTTCCAACGCTGCTTGAACATTGAGCATTCTTTCCATCGATGCATTGTCAATCACAATATCAAAAGCTTCTTCAATGTCTAAAATAACATCAACCAAATTGGCTGAGTTTATCTTTAAATCATTAATAAAATCTGTGTTTTCATTTAAATTCTCAAAAGCTTCTTGATTTTTAATGTATGGCTTTACAATGTTTTTCAGTTTGAGAATGGTTTCTTCTTTGTTCATTTTCTTTTTTTACGAAGATAAGCAACTTAGCTAAACTTTTTGAAAACAACGCAGGCATTAACATCGCCAAAACCAAAACTAGCTTTTACAGCAATATTGATTTCTTTTTGAAGAAGTTGTTGCGGAATTTTTTCTCTATTAACCAAAGTTTCAATTTCCGGATGCAAATCTTCACAATTAATCGATGGAAAAATAAATCCGTGATGAACTTGCAAAACTGTTGCCACACTTTCAATACTTCCGGAAGCCGAAAGACAATGTCCAATCATTGATTTTAATGAATTAATATATGGGAAATCTGATTTGGATAAATATAAAGCTTTACTCCAATTAAAAATCTCTAAACTATCTTTAGTTGTGGCAGTTAGATGTCCATTTATTGTATCAATTTGATTTGAATTTATATTTGAATTTAGCAACGCATCTTCAATACATTTTTGAACTGCAATTGAGTTTGGAGCGGTCATTGTTCCTTCACCTCGTTGTCCTCCGGAATTGCTGTTTCCACCTAAAACTTCTGCATAAATTGTTGCATTTCTGGCTAAAGCGGATTCTAAATCTTCCAAAATCATTGCTCCTGCTCCACTTCCCGGCACAAATCCGGAAGCACTTGCACTCATTGGTCTAGAGCCTTTTTCAGGTGAATCATTATGTTTGAAAGTACAAACCCGCATTGCATCAAATCCACCCCAAATGTACGGCCCTCTGTCAGAAGTGCTTCCCACCAACATTCGTTTCGCTTGCCCGGAAACAATTCGTTCATACCCCATCAAAATGCTTTCTGTACCGGTTGCACAGGCGGATGAATTGGTTGTTACTTGATTTCCTAAACCTAGTTTGGCCGCCAAATAAGCACTCACGCCACTGTTCATCGTTTGAGCAACAGCTGTACTTCCTAATCTTCTAGTTTGAAAATCGTCAATTTTATAGATGCTTTCCCTGAATTTTTCGATTCCTGAAGTTCCTGATCCAAATATTGTCCCGCTCTCCCAATCGGGATTTTCGTTGTTTTCAATGGATAATCCGGCATCTTTCCAAGCATCTATTCCGGCGATTACTCCATATAAAATTCCGGATGCGTTGAAGTTTTTTAATTCTAATTCTGTAAAATATTCTTTTTTAAGTTCTTCCGCTATTTCAGGTGTTCCCGAAATTTGACAGGAAAACTGTAATCGTACTAATTCTGCATCGTGTTTGATTCCCGAAATTCCGTTTTTGATTGCGTGCAAAAAGTTCTTCACTCCCAAACCATTGGGAGCTACAACGCCTAATCCGGTTATTACGACACGTTTTTTTTGCATTTTATTTTATAATTATTCCTGATAAAGTTCCGCTACAAACTTCTTCTTTTTTGCTGTTCATCATTCGAACTTTGCATTTTAATTTTCCAAAACGGAAATAGACTTTTTCTGAAAAAACGGTGACTTTTTCGTTGGGAAAAACGGGTTTTAAAAATTCAACTTCGGAGGATGAAAAGGCGATTTGCGAAACATCTTCGTTCAAGGTTAGATAAATTCCCAAACAAACCAACCCAATTTGAGCCATAGTTTCGATTAAAATTACACCCGGCGTAATTGGATTATCTTTAAAATGACCTTTATAAAAATCTAACTTTTCATCAAATGTAAATGTTCCTTTTGCTTCATTTTCATCAATTTGAAGCAATTCATCTACAAAAAGAAATGGTTTTTGGTACGGAAGTTTACTTAAAATTAAATCAGTTTCTTTCATTTCAATTTGATTTTAAAGACTTTCACCACCATCTACTTTCACAATTGTACCATTGATCCATTTTGCCTCTTCTTTACAAAGTAGATAAACTACATTGGCCACATCTTCGGGTTCTGTCAATCGTTTAAAAGGATTTCGTTTTATAGCAAATTCTTTAATTTTTTCACTATTCGGAATCAATTGAAGAGATTTTGTATTGGTCACACCCGCTTGAATGCAATTACTTTTGATGCCAAAACCTGCAAATTCATAGGCAATTTGTCTTGAAATGGCTTCCAACGTTGCTTTTGCAGCACTCACAGCTCCGTAATTCGGAATGGGTTTTAGACTTCCTTCACTAGTAAAAGAAATAATTCGGGCATCGTGATGAAATAAATCAGCTTCAAAAACTGCTTTAGTCCAATCGTACAACGAAATTGCCATCGCATTGATAGTTAACAAAAAATCATCGGTTGACAATGAATTTTCGGAAGTCATACTTTTTAAACTTCCTTTTGCAATGCTGTGAATGAGGCATTTTATTTTATTTGAACCAATTTCTATTTTGATTTGATTGATAATTTCTTCTCGCTTTTCTGGTTGTAACGCATCCAAATTAAAACTTAAAAAGGAAATTCCTGTTGATTTTATGATTTCAAATTCTCGTTCAATTTCGGGTAATTCCACTCGAGTATTTCGGTGAATGATGCAAATATTCATTCCGTTTTCGGCTAACTTTTTAGCAGAAGCCAATCCTAATCCGGAACTTCCTCCGAGGATGATTGCCCAAGTATGTTGAAATTCGTTTACCATTCTAATAAAATTCGTTGAGCTGTAAATCCGGGACCGAAACTCAGCATCAAACCTCTTTGACCTAATTTTGGATTTTGTTGCAAAATTCTTTCCAAGACAAATAAAACGGTGGCACTTGACATATTTCCATACAACCGCAAAACTTCTTTGGTGTCGTCGATGTTTTTACCTAAATCTAAAAATAAATCTTCGACTAAATGTACGATTTTTTTCCCACCAGGATGAAAAATTAAATGATCGATATCGGCGATGGATAATTTGTTTTTTTCCAAAAATGGATGAATTATAGCAGGAAAATGTTCGCCAATGGTTTCAGGAACTTCAATATCTAAAACCATTTTTAAACCTTTGTTTGTCAGTTCAAAACCCATCATTTTTTCTTTGTCATAAAAATGATACATGGCTTCGTCAACGATGGTTGGTCCAATTTCATTTTCATAAGAAGACAATAACACGCAGGCCGCTCCATCACCAAAAATCGCAGCACTGACAATGTTTGCCATCGAAAAATCATCCAATTGAAACGTTGCGGTTGGACTTTCAACAGCGATGACAGCGGCTTTTTTATTGGGATTGGCTTTGAGAAAGTTTTTTGCATAAATTAATCCTGAAATACCGCCAACACAACCCATTTCCGTTACCGGAAGTCGAATAATATCTTGTTTTAAATGTAATCGATTAATTAAATAAGCATCGAGAGACGGAATCATAATTCCGGTGCAACTAACGGTAATGATATAATCTAACTCTTCAGGTTTCCAATTGGCTTGACGAAAGGCTTTTTGCAAAACTTGTTCGCCTAAAACAATCATTTCGCGGGAATAAATGGCATTTCGTTCTTCAAATGAAGTGAGTGAAAATACTTCTTCCGGATTCATGATAGAATAGCGTTTGTCAACATTGGCACCTTCAAATATCTTTTTTACTTTTCTAACAAAACGATCGTCTTGACCTGCTAACCAACTATCTAAAAATGGCAGTATTTCTGAAGTTTCACGAGAATATTGAGGAAGTTGTTTGGCAACTGTTTTTATTTTGACGGGCATAATTTATTTTTTATTTCCAAATAATCCATTGGTAACGAAACGCCCATTTCCATTGAATTATTTGTTTTGAAGCGTTAATTTTTTTTGAAAAAGCTATTAATTCTTCCTTTTTGAATCCTTTTAAAATAGAAAGCAAACCGTCTTTTTTGGGCATTTCTTTTAATTGAAAGACAAAACAAACCAATTGAAATAAGTGATAGGCAATGGAACTTCGATGCAAATCATTAATTACAATTCCCAACTTACTTTTTACCAAATAATCTTGTAAAATCATATTAATTTCGTCATCACTAAAATGATGTAATGTTAAGGTAAATAGAGTAATATCTATTTTTACTTCATTAATTTGTTTATGTAAAATATTTTCCTGGATATAGCTGATATTTGTAAATTCTTCCGATAAATTTATGGCTTCTTTAATTGTGAAAGCGTTCGCATCAATCCCAATTAAATCAAATTGATATCCGTTTAAAAGTCCGAATTTTGCAATTTCACGCAACATATCACCATTTCCGCAACCAACATCATAAATGGTAATTGGTTTGGATTTATTGACTGATTTCAGTAATTCTTTTACGCCGTTAATGGTTATTTTATTACCGCCTAACTTTTGATTAATAAATACAATGGTTTGTAAAGCAGTGGTTAATTCATTTCCCTCCATAGAAAAATCATCCATTAATTCTTCTTCTCTGTTGCGAAATTTAGTGTTTACAAACATTATTGAATTGGCTTTCCGTGTGTTTTTTGAATTAGGAAAGGTAGTAATTTTGGGAAGATTATCAGCCATTTCATCATCATTTTACTCAGAACTGGATTGAGTAATAATTTTGAGAGCATTTTTCCCATTTGAATGCGTGATTTAAAATGGAAAATCCACTGATTGGTGTAGTTTATTTCTAATTC
Source organism: Flavobacterium azooxidireducens (assembly GCF_023195775.1). Taxonomy (NCBI): domain Bacteria; kingdom Pseudomonadati; phylum Bacteroidota; class Flavobacteriia; order Flavobacteriales; family Flavobacteriaceae; genus Flavobacterium; species Flavobacterium azooxidireducens. Next base: position 3,346,786 of record NZ_CP096205.1, on the reverse strand, counting down.
CTTGCGATTTATTTTCCCATTTAGAAACTCAATTGTGCATTCGCTGGCTATTTTGGCACTGTGAATTGCCATCGCCATTCCGTTTCCACACAGCGGATGAATTAATCCGGCGGTGTCCCCGAGCATCAAAATATGGTTTTCAACTTGTTTTTTGCTTTCGAAAGAAACTTGACTAATGGTTAATGGTTTTTCAAAAAGCATTTCTGAATTGGCTAAGATGGCTTTTAGTTTTGGGTTTTGATTTAATACCTTCAATTGAAAATCGGAAATAGCTTTGTATTTTTTAAATGATTCATATTTAGTTAGATAACAAATATTAATAATGTCATTCTCCACTTTTGAAACACCGCAATAACCACCTTCAAAATTGTGTAATTCGACTAAATCATTCGGGAAATTTCCCTTGTAATGAGCTTTTACGGCTAACCAAGGGGATTTTTTTTGAATAAAATTACGTTTGAGTTTGCTGTCTAAATTTGATCGTTTTCCAAAAGCTCCTAAAACTACTTTGGCTTGAATAGTATCGTTATTTTCGGTTTGAATGGTAAATGAATCGTTTGAAAAATCAATCTCATTTACTTGTTGATGAATGATTTGACAACCGGATTCTTTGGCTTTTTCATAAAGATAACCATCTAACCGATAGCGACTTATCCCGAATCCACCCAAAGGTAGATGGGCTGAAATTGATTTTCCCGATGAAATAGAAATAGTCGTTTTATCAATTGAAGTTGGATTTAACGTAGAAATATCCAAACCTAATAGCTTGAAATAAGGCAAAACTTCGTTTGAAATAAATTCGCCACAGACTTTATGCTTTGGATAGGTGTTTTTTTCAAATAAGAGAACAGGCTTTCCCGCTTTCGCTAAATGAATTGCCGCAGTTAATCCGGCGAGACCGCCACCGATGATTGCTATTTGGGGAGTTGAGTTCATTTGAGCTAAATTAGCATAAACAATTTATTTTTTTGTTTTTTATATTAAAAATCGCTTGTAAAAATTGTATTAAATTTTAAGCAACCCACGGTTTAAACCTTGAGATAAGTTGGAATCGTGGTATAAATTCCGTTTTTTTCAATGCAAACAACCTACGGTTTTAACCATGGGATAAGTTGGAATCGTGGTATTTCTCTACACAAACATCCCACGGTTAAAACCGTGGGTTAAGTTGGAATCGTGGTATAAATAAGTTGCAAACGTAGATTATAAAAAGAACAAGAGCGACAAAACTCAAACGTGGAGTGTCGCTCTCGTCAACCTAACCAATAAATAAACAAACTTTATATAAACAACTAAAATTTAGTTGACAATGTATTTTTCGTAGTCTTTGGTGTGAACTCTTGCTTTTAAATCGTGAAGCAAATTATACAAACCAAAGAACGTTCTGTTAATGTATAAAAAGTGTTTTGAACCTCTGTTGCCGTTCATTTTTCGCAATTGCGTATCTTTCGAGAACTCCTCACCCATTTTGGCAATGTTTCCAAAGAATTCTTCATCCGAAAAATCAAAGAAATCTCCGTGAAACGGTTGCGTAAACAAACTCAACAACTGATGAAACAACTTGGTGAAATACTCAATTTCTTTCGGCGAATCATCGGTTCGTAATATTTCTAATTCAAACAACTTTTCATTAAACAATTTTGGGTTTCCAATTACTTCCGGTCTTGCCAATTCAAAATACGGCACATAAAACTCTTCCGGAACTTGTTTGATGCAACCAAAATCAATCGCAATTAAATTCGCTTCATCATCAATCAAAAAATTTCCCGGATGCGGATCGGCGTGTACTTGTTTTAAATGATGCATCTGGTACATATAAAAATCCCATAACGCTTGTCCTAATTTGTCACCTTTTTCTCGATCTGAATTGTGAGCCGTAAACTCCGATAAATGTTCGCCATCCATCCAATCCATTGTTAAGATTCGCTTCGACGACAATTCTTCATAATATTTCGGAAATCTCAAATTCGGAATCATCGCACATGCTTCGGCAATGAATTTTCCTTGCTTGAGCTCCAAATCATAATCCGTTTCTTCCATTAATTTATGCTCAACCTCCTTGAAATACTTCTCCGAGTCTTTTCCTTGGAGGTTGAACATTTTAATAGCAAAAGGTTTCACAATTGCCAAGTCTGAACTAATACTTTCCGCTACGCCCGGATATTGAATTTTCACAGCAAGATTTTTCCCATCCTTTGCGGCTTTGTGCACCTGACCGATGCTGGCCGCATTAATTGAATCAGGCGTAAACGAATCGTATAGTTGTTCAGGATATTTTCCCAAATAATTTTTAAATGTCTTTCTCACCAACGGAGCACTCAACGGCGGTACCGAAAATTGTGCCAGCGAGAACTTCTCTACATACGCTCTTGGCATAATGTTTTTCTCCATGCTCAGCATTTGAGCCACTTTCAACGCACTTCCTTTCAGGTTTTTGAGTCCGTCATAAATATCCTCTGCATTGTTTTCGTTCAATTTATCTTTTGTCAAACTCGGATTCACCACTTTTTCGCCATAATAGGCAATGTAGTTTCCTCCTACTTTCAAACCGGTTTTCACCAATTGTCCGGCACGTTCAATTTTATTGGTTGGTATTTTGTCTAGTGTTTTCATATTTTTTTTGGGCGTGTTCCGCCGAAGGCGAACGGGCTATCCGCTGCATCCCGATAGCTATCGGGATCGCTACAACTTCGCAAGCTACGTTGTTGCTGTGGGCTTCCTGCCTGCCGGCAGGCAGGTCCGCTTCTATCCCTCACGCGAATGAGTGCTGTTAATTAAATTTTTCTTTCCAAACAAATTTTCCCAGATCCAATAAACTATCCAATGGAGTGGTATCTAACACATCAAAAGTAGCTTTCACTGCTTTTTCAATCATCACATCTGTTTTTTCAAATCCTTTTGAAGTATCATCCAACCAAAATTTCAATATAAATAAGAACTCTACCCAAGCACCTTCAACATAAAGCGGTTTTGCAATCTTATTGACTTTAAAATCCTCCTCCGAAGTCTGCGTGTCTATCATATCTACGATAAAACTTTTAAAATGGTTTCGAAACGTTTTCAATTGTTGTAAATTTTTCAACATATTCTTTTCTTCCTTCAATGAAAACACGACATAACTTCTGTTTAATGTCAGTATTTCAATCAACGAAAAATAAAGTGTCAATAATTTATTCTTATTCGAATAGGTCAAATAATTTTCATCCGACTCGATTGTGTTTTTAACATTGTCAAAAAATTTCACCCAGATATCTTGCTTCAAAGCATCAAGCGAACCATAAAAAGCATAAAAATCACTTTCTACAATCTTATTATCTTGACAAAACAGATATACATTTTTAGGTTCAGCATTGTGTTGCAATACCTGATCCATATAAATACTTATAATTTCATCGTCGGTAATTGGCTTTTTCTTTGCTGCTGCTTTCTTGGTTGCTGTCATTATTGGTATAATTTATTGATTGTAAAGATACTGCTTTGTTTAACTTTTTTCAAAATTATTTAAACAAAATATTTGTTAAAGTTTTTTCAAAAAAAAAGACCATCTTTTCAGATGGTCTTTTGAATATTTTTATGAGAAATTAGTTTTTCACTTCTTGCTCAGCTTCTTGAATCATTTTTTCGTTAGCTGTAATCGTAAATTCCACACGACGGTTTTTACTTCTACCTTCTACAGTTTCATTTGTAGCAATTGGGTCGTTTGGTCCCATTCCTTTTGTTTTAAAACGAGCAGAGGCTAAACCTTTACCAACTAAATAACTTCTTACAGATGCGGCACGATCTTCAGACAATTTTTGATTGAATTCTAATCTACCAGTACTGTCAGTATATCCGTAAACAACAATATCTGTGTCTGCATAACTTTGTAAAACAGGAACAATCTTATCTAAATTTGCTTTGGCCGTAGCAGTTAACACTGATTTAGACGTTTCAAAATTCACTGAATTTTCACCTAAAACCAATACAATACCTTCTTCAACTCTGTTAACTTCTGCACCCGGTAAAGCTTGTTCAATTTCTCTGGCTTGCTTATCCATTTTGTTACCGATAACACCACCGGCTGCACCACCAACAACACCACCTATCACAGCACCAAGAGCTGTGTTTCCGCCTTTTCCAAGGTTATTTCCTAAAATTCCACCAATCACTGCTCCGGCTGCAACACCAATACCTGCACCTCTTTGGGTATTATTGGTATTTTTTGCTGCTTCACAACCTGTAAAAAGAGTTCCTAAAGCGAATGATGCAACGATACTTAATGATACTATTTTTTTCATATTCTATACTATTATATTAATTAATTTACTTTTTGAAATTGATAAACTACGTCCGTCATCGAATTTCCTACACTTATTCTATCCACTAATTGAAAAGAATTTTCAGTTTGATTGGCTACTTTAAGCACATAACCCTCTCTTACTTTCTTTGCTTTTTCGCCAGCATCTAAAATTTTCATGACAAAATTTCCATCCTTATTTACAAACCAAGTAATTGGCGAACTAAAAGCCGGACAACCCGCTTTTGTTAGAGCCATGTCACCTTTATTGTTGTTAGAGACAAATTTCCATGTGCTTCCCACAAAACATTGTGAGTCGGCAAGATCAAACGAGTTCACTTTAATGTATTCTGACCCGGGATAATTTACGGATGCAATTATCCAATTTCCTTTCATGCCTGCTTCTGTTTTGTTATCCAACTTCGTGGCAGTGTTTGTTTTACAGGACAAAAACAACACGGACAACATACTGATATAAATAATTTTTTTCATTTTTTACTAATTTAAATGTTAGCCTTGCAAAGATAGAGCCAATTTTGTTAAATAAAATTATATAATTTCCACTTTTTTGTCGAATTTATTCTACGTCAATTTGTCATATCTTCACAAATGGTATTGCTTTTGCTTATTCAGAAACCAATAATGTTTAACTTAAAATTCAAAATATGACAACCGGAAAAATTAATGTTTCTGTAGAAAACATCTTTCCTTTAATTAAAAAGTTTTTATACAGTGATCACGAAATTTTTCTTCGTGAATTGGTGTCTAATGCCACAGATGCTACTTTAAAATTAAAACACCTAACCAGCATTGGGGAAGCCAAAGTGGAATATGGCAATCCAAAAATTGAAGTAAAAATCGATAAAGAAAACAAAAAGTTACACATTATCGATCAAGGTTTAGGAATGACAGCCGAAGAAGTTGAAAAATACATCAACCAAGTGGCTTTTTCAGGTGCCGAAGAATTTTTAGAAAAATACAAAGATTCTGCCAAAGATTCAGGTATCATCGGACACTTCGGACTTGGATTTTATTCTGCTTTTATGGTGGCTTCCAAAGTGGAAATCATCACAAAATCATTCAAAGACGAACCGGCCGCACATTGGACGTGTGACGGAAGTCCGGAATTTACCTTAGTTCCAAGCGATAAAACCGAACGTGGAACAGAAATCATCCTTCATATTGCTGAAGATTCATTAGAATTTTTAGAAGAATTTAAAATCCGTGAATTGTTGAAAAAGTACAACAAATTCATGCCGGTGTCAATTAAATTTGGAACTAAAAAAGAAACGCTTCCAAAACCGGAAGACGCTCCTGAAGATTACAAAGCAGAAGAAATTGAAGTTGATAACATCATCAACAACCCAACTCCGGCTTGGACAAAAGCTCCAACAGAGTTAAAAGATGAGGATTATAAAGAATTTTACCGAGAATTGTATCCTATGCAATTTGAAGATCCGTTGTTCAGCATTCATTTGAACGTGGATTATCCGTTTAATTTGACCGGAATTTTATATTTCCCAAAAATGTCTGCGGATTTACAAATTCAAAAAGACAAAATTCAATTATACCAAAATCAGGTTTATGTAACGGATAATGTAGAAGGAATTGTTCCGGAATTTTTGGTTATGCTTCGCGGAGTAATTGATTCGCCGGATATTCCGTTGAATGTTTCGCGTTCGTATTTGCAATCGGATGGAAATGTGAAGAAGATTTCAAACTACATTACCAGAAAAGTAGCAGATAAATTGAAATCCTTATTCAACGAAAACCGTGAAGATTTTGAACAAAAATGGAACGACATCAAAATTGTTTTGGAATACGGAATGCTTTCAGAGGACAAATTCTATGAAAAAGCCGGAGATTTTGTATTGTATCCAACGGTTGATGATAAATTTTTCACTTTAGCAGAATTAAAAGAAAAACTGGCAACCAATCAAACCGACAAAAACGGAAAATTGGTGGTTTTATATGCTTCCAACAAAGAAGCTCAACACGGCTATATTGACATTGCAAGAGAAAAAGGATACGAAGTATTGTTATTAGATAGCCCGATTGTATCACATTTGATTCAAAAATTAGAAGCTGACAATGAAAACTTGACGTTTGTTCGTGTCGATTCGGATCACATTGACAAATTGATTCAGAAAGATGAAACGCAGATTTCAAAATTATCGGAAGAAGAATCGACTAAACTGAAAACAGTTTTAGAAGAATTGGTTCCAAAAGCGACTTACACCGTTCAATTGGAAGCAATGGATAGCAATGCTGCCCCGTTTATGATTACGCAACCGGAATTTATGCGACGAATGAAAGAAATGAGTCAGTCCGGCGGTGGCGGAATGTTCGGTATGGGTAACTTTCCGGAAATGTATAATTTGGTGGTAAATACCAATTCCAATTTAGCCACAACCATTCTTTCAACTGAAGATAAATCGGCTCAAGAACATTTGGTCAAACAAGCGATGGACCTAGCCAAAATCTCGCAAGGATTATTGAAAGGCGAGGAATTGACGGCTTTTGTGAAGAGGAGTTTTGAGATGATTAAATAGTATTAAGACTGGAAGTATTAAGACTTAACCTGTGAGTGAAAACTTGCAGGTTTTTTTGTGAAACAAATTTACCTTTGTCAAAGTTTTGAACTTTGACAAAGGTTTAGAAAATAATTACATTTGAAAATAACTTAATACAAACAAATGAATCTACTAAAAAAATTAGACCTTCTTTTAGCAGACTTGGGAAACCCAGCAGCCATTAAAAGAAACCATATTGATACCGTAACAGAAAGTAAAATAGAAAATGTAAAAGGCGAAAAAATTGCTTCTTCAATTAATGGTGGCATTTGGGCAGAAGTTAATGAACTTTCAGAATACAGTTTTCTCGACATAATCGTTGTTGGCAATAGGAAGATGAAAACATTTGAAGGTTGCGAAATAATCTTTCAAAGTGCTGAAAAAGAGTTAAAACTTATTTCTGATACTAAAGAAATAGAATCAAACTACTCAAATGTTTCCAACCGATTTATAACTGAAATTAGTTTCGACATTACCAACTTGAACATTGATTATATTTTAGAAAGAAAAGCAGAAATAGCAACTTTAAACTAAAAAAAGAAGTTGAAATTTTTAAAATTATCAAATAAATTTAAACCTATAAATCACTCCATCTCTCCCAAATAAACACTCCAAACCTCTTTTTGATTTTCGCCAAACGATTTTAAATTTTCAGAGAAATAAACCTTTTGTTTAATTTCAATAATCATGATTTGTTTGTTTCGTTCGATTTCTAAATAATAGTGATTGATCCAATAATCATTGAAAAATTGAACTTTTTCATTGGTTTTTTTTGTTTGGAATCGAATACTTTTTTCATTTTCCAGAAGATTCAGAAATTGAGTAAGTGTAATTTTTTCTTTTTTAGAGGAAAGAAAATTTACAACAGTAACGTCCTTTTCTTTAAAAAGAGTAAAAATAGTCGTTTTAATTTCATTCTTTAAATCACTGGAAATTGTTGGATTTGTTAATAGTTGAGTATATTCATAAAAATCATTCACTTTTGCAAATGAACTTTCCTGATAGGCATTCAATACTTCCATAGAAAAATTTGCTTTCATACTTTTTTTAGAAAAACCAGCATCTTGAGCTTTTCCAAAAATGGAAATAAAGAACAATCCGATAAGTAAATAATTGATTTTCATACTTATTCTTGTTTTATCCGAATGAATTGAATTTGATTTTCTGAATTATTTTTAATGTCTAAAATCCGCATTTTTTTGATGGTTGAAGTTGGAATTACTAATTTCTGTGAAAATTCTTTTTTATTATAGTATTCGGCTCCTAAATTGTTGGGTAACATCACGATAACTTCTAAATCATCCGATAAAATCTTTTGCAATTGTTCTTTTCGGGTTTGCCAATCTTTGATATCTGATTGCATAAATGCTTTGAGCATCAAGGCATAATCATCGGGCTGCATCAAAAGAATTTGAGTTTCCGTGTTTGATTTGACTATTTCCACTTCCTTTTTTTTGTAAAATGGACTTTCTACACTGATTTTAGTTTCCGGTGAAACGGATTCAATTGTCGCTTTTCCATCTTCTACTTTTACCGGAATTTTCTTATTATCATCAATTTGATAAACTTTCACATCTTCATCAGCTATTTTCTCTTGTGTAAATTCATCTTGAATTTCAATGGTTTTTGAATTTGTTGCCGTTTTATTCATCCAAAAGAAAATAAAAAGAATAATCATCAATCCTACTCCTATTATCCAAAAATGATTTTGTTGCCTTTTATTATTTTGAATGGGTACAATTTCTTTCCTATTTATAAAAACAAACTCATTCCAACCTGAAAATCCGCAAAATTGACATAAAATATCCAACATGTCTTTTCTTGGCAGTTTTTCATTGGTTTCGGGTTTCAAATGCGTATAAATCCATTTTTCACTGATGCGTTGTTTCTGTTTTTCATCAATTAAATCAATCAAATTCTGAATGTCTTGCGAACTGAATTGCTTCCAATTGTCTTGAAAATAAGGATAATGCTTTTGATAGGTCAATAGCACTTCGTTTTTCAATAATTGAAATAATTGTGGTTCGTTCATCATAAAATTGAATTCGAAAATAAAAATACGCTTTTAATTCGATACTGTAAAACTACTGTAAATGTTTAGAAAACCAATTACAATCAGTTGAAAGTTGTTTTGCCAATCCTTTTTTAGAATGTCAAACTACTATTGCACCATAAACTTTTAAATCATAAAAAAATGAGAACAATTCTTTTTATCTCTTGTCTATTTTCAATTGTAATGGTGCAAGCTCAGGGTTCAAATGAGCTTTATGGAAATGCACAACGTACTAACTCGTCATTTCATTTGAACAATAGCGAACACCAGCGTGTTACCCAAACCAAAAACGAAGCGGTTTATCGTATTAAGATTTTAAATAACGTAAAAACCGATGCTTATATGGTGACTTTCGGACTCAATCAAGAAGCTTCAAGTGTAAAGGAATGCAACGCAAAAATTAATCTACGAATTCAAGGTTTTAAAGCAGCTGCCAAGAAATTGGGAGTCAAAGAAGACGGAATTTATATTGATTTTATTACTCAAAATAAAATATATGATTACGAATCAGAAAGCCAAGGTTCGCAAGTAAAAGTGAATCAGGTGGATGCCGGTTATGAAATTAAAAAGAATATTATTCTGCGGTTTTCCACTCAAATTTCGTTTGATGATTTAGTGGAAAAAGCTTCTGATTTTGGAATTTATAACATTATTAAAGTCGATTATATTAATTTGAATGCTGATAAAATCTATGAGCAAATGTTTGAAGAAGCTCAAAAATTAGTTCAAATTAGAAAAAATCAAATGGGTAAATATATTGATGAAGGTGCAGAAGATGTTCCGACTATTCAAGTTAGTTTTGCGGCTTTATCACCAATTTCACAATACAAAAGTTTTCAAGCGTTTGAGTCATCTGAACTTAATTATTCTAATAATTCTCGTTACAATGACAAGCAACTGATTAGAAAGGAAGAACGCAAAAGCAAAACATTCTATTATGATGGTTTAAATCCACAAGGTTATGATAAAATTATGAATGCTGATTCGCCTGTGGTTGGTATGCAATATGTGATGGAAATGACAATGACGTATCGGAAAAAGCAGTAAATACAAAACTCTCCTTTAATTGGGAGAGTTTTCTCTTTTGCTTAATTCTTCTTTAATACTTTTTATTTGTTTTGATAATGTAATTATTATAGGTAAAAAAGCGATTGGTAAAATTGTAAAAATTGGACTTCCCATTTTTATATTCAAAAATATTCCACTAATCAACATAATGCCCATTGCTACTAAAATTAGAATAGAATATGATTTTAGCTTCTTTTCTTTTGTTTTAAGTTGGTCTGTTGTGAGTTTGGATAAATCTTTTTCTTGCATAGAAATTTTATTTATTTTATTAGAAACAAGACTTTGAAAATATTAATTAACGATGAATTTTTTAGTCAAAATTTCATTATCAGTTGTTATTTTTAGAATATACATTCCGTTGCTAAGTTCATTAACATCAATAGTATTGTTAGTCGTTAAATTATCCGAAGCAACTATTTTTCCCATTACATCAATAATTGAATAATTTAATACCACGCCATCATAATTAACTTTTAAAAAATCCCTAGTTGGATTAGGTGAGATTGAAAATGTAGTAGTTATATTTTCATTTACACCTAAAACTCCATATTTGCTAACTGCAAATATGGAATTATCACATTCAAATTCCAAAATATATTCTGATGGTAATGGCAGATTATCAACGATTCCTGTTACTGTATTTACTACTTTCAAATGGCGGTCACCAACAGCATCCACACCTACAAAAATATATGAATTGGTTTCTTGGTCAAATGTTTTATTGCCCATTTCATATCCTGGAGTGTCAACCATATCAACTATTGTTGACACAGTGGCGTCGAGAGGATTTAATATACCAATTTTCACCGAGAATGGTGTTCCAAATTCATATGAATCATTAGACATGGTGTATATTTTATTCGTTTTGTTGCTAAATTCTAATCCATAAAAATCAACAAATATTGAATCCGGAATTGGCAGTATTGTATAAGAAAAAGGTTGAGAATTTACATTTACAGTAACTAGTTCTTTAATGCCATCTTCTTTTAATACAGTGAAATAAAATATTTTTAGATTAGAATCAAAACAGGAAGAATCATGGTAATAACTTCTAAACGAATCAAAATTTATAACACCTAAAGTAGTAATGGCTTGTGTAGAAGGATTAAACATCTTAAATTCAGGATTGTTAGGGTCTGTAAAATCATAACTATAAACTAGACCACTCTCCATATCAACTTCACTTCCACCATTGTATATGCTACTTTGCGGAGAAACAGTTACTATTTGAGAATTGGTATCATAACTAAAAAGTTTATTTTGATATTCACCTGAATCATACTGAATTGCATTGACATAGAATTTTCCGCTTCTAACATCAAAAGTTGAAGTTCCCATGTAAACGGATTGAATTGTGGAATGTGTGCTGATATCATATGCAGTGGAACCGGCACTCCACTTAACAATATCCAATTCATTATTTTCTGTTATATTAAAACCAATCAATTTTATTTCCTGAGCATTTATGATCAAAAAATTGCTTAGCAAAATACAAATTGTAATAAATAATTTAAGGTAATTTTTGGTTTCCATAATAATATGATTTACAGGATTATAAATCAAATTTAAGTACATAATTTAACATTCTAGATTAAACAGAAGTTAAATGTCATAAAATATAAAATAGTAGAATAAAACAATTTTGATAAAAAATTTGGGCTTATCGAATATACTAAGAAATTCAATAAGCCCAAGATAATTTAAGTAACTATTATTTACAATTTCCCTTCCTTAATTTCCTCCACTATTTCAGGATTTAATAACGTAGTAATATCACCAAAATTAGAATAATCTCCTTCCGCAATTTTACGTAAAATTCGTCTCATGATTTTTCCGCTTCTTGTTTTTGGTAAACCGGAAACAAATTGAATTTTATCTAGTTTAGCAATTGGCCCAATTTGATCGGAAATTTGTTGATTGATTTCTTTGCGGAGATTTTCTTTATCTCGGGTTTCTCCTATTTCTTTCAAAATCACAAAACCATATAACGCATTTCCTTTTACATCATGAGGGAAACCAACAATTGCACTTTCAGCCACAGCCGGATGTTCGTTGATTGAATCTTCAATTGGTGCTGTTCCTAAATTATGACCTGAAACAATGATAACATCGTCAACTCGACCGGTGATTCGGTAATAACCAACTTCATCACGCAAAGCTCCATCACCTGTGAAATATTTTCCAGGGAAAGCCGAAAAATAAGTCTCTTTATACCGTTCATGGTCACCCCAAATGGTTCGAGCCATTGCCGGCCATGGGAATTTTATACATAAACTTCCGGTGACTTGATTGCCTTCGATTTCATTACGCAATTCATCCATCAAAACAGGTTGAATTCCAGGTAGTGGTAAGGATGCATACGTTGGTTTTGTTGGGGTTACAAATGGAATGGGCGAAATCATGATACCACCGGTTTCGGTTTGCCACCAGGTATCGACTAATGGGCATCGCTTTCCTCCTACGTGGTCGTTGTACCAATGCCAAGCTTCTTCATTAATCGGCTCACCAACAGATCCAATTACTTTTAACGATTTTAATGGAAAACGTTGTACAAAATCAATATTTTCTTTGGCTAACGCACGAATGGCGGTTGGAGCAGTATAGAATTGGGTGATTTTGTGTTTTTCAATTACTTCCCAAAAACGACTATAATCCGGATATGATGGAACTCCTTCGAAAATTACAGTTGTTGCTCCGTTTAACAACGGTCCGTATAAAATATAAGAATGACCGGTTATCCAACCAATGTCGGCTGTACACCAATAGACATCATTTTCTTCATAATTGAATACGTTTTTAAAAGTATAAGCTGTGTAAACCATGTAGCCAGCTGTAGTATGCAACATTCCTTTTGGTTTTCCGGTTGAACCGGAAGTGTAAAGAATGAATAAGGGATCTTCTGCATCCATAATTTCGGCTACGTTATTCGGAACGGCATCATCTAAAAGTGGTTGTAGCCAAAGATCACGACCATGCTTCATACTGATGGTTTCATTGGTTCTTTTCACAACCAGAACTCTTTCTACAGAAGGTGTTTTTTCTAACGCTTCGTCGATAATTCCTTTTAAATCGATGGTTTTATTTCCTCTAAATCCGCCATCAGAAGTGATGACCATTTTACATTCGCTATCGTTAATTCGTGTTGACACTGCCGAAGCAGAAAACCCTGCAAATACCACTGAATGTATAGCTCCAATTCTGGCACATGCTAAAACAGAAACAGCCAATTCCGGAATCATCGGCAAATAAATACAAACTCGATCTCCTTTTTTAATCCCTTGATCTCTAAGCACATTTGCCATTTTGGCTACTCTTGCATATAAATCATTATAAGTAATATGTTGAGCTTCTTCGTCTGGATTATTTGGTTCAAAAATAATGGCGGTTTTATCACCCCTTCGAGCCAAATGACGGTCAATGCAATTTTTAGTGATATTAACTTTTGCATCCACAAACCACTTGAATTTTGCTTCTTGCATATCAAATTCAAATACTTTGTCCCATTTTTGATACCAGGTGAAATTTTCATCAGCTATTCGGTCCCAAAATTTTCGGGGTTCACGAACCGATTTTTTATACATTTTGAAATAATTCTCGAGGTCATGTATTTTATAGTAACTCATGATGTTCTGTTTTTTGGTCTAATTTTTATGTAAAAATAACGAATCTAATCGTTCATTGCAATGTATCTTTGCTAAAAAGATATAGGTAAAATTGCATTAATGATTTTATTTTTGCTTTGAAACTGCATATTTTTCAATAACTTCAATTATTTCATCAATGATTAGTTCGTCGTCTATGGTTGATGGAATTTGAAATTCAATTTTATCAACGATATTTCGTAATAATTTACGTAATATTTTTCCTGAACGCGTTTTGGGTAATCTTTGTACAATCATCACATTTCGCAAACAAGCTACTGCTCCGATTTGGTCACGAATTAAATGAACAATTTCGTATTCCAATTGAAAATGTTCTGTTTCATTTCCGGTTTTCATTACAACCATAGCAAGAGGAATTTGACCTCTTAATTCATCATTCACACCAATCACAGCACATTCTGCCACAGCCGGGTGCGATGCTACAATTTCTTCCATTTCAGCTGTTGATAATCGATGACCTGCTACATTGATGACATCATCTACTCTTCCTGTTATAAAAATATAATCTTCTGCATCTTTAAATCCGCCATCACCGGAGAAATAATACCCCGGAAATTTTGATAAATAACCTATTTTAAATCGTTCACTATCATTCCATAAATCGAGCATCGTTCCCGGTGGTAACGGTAATTTTATAACAACAAAACCTTCTTCGTTGGCACCAACTTCTTCCCCATTATCATTTAAAATACGAATGTCATATCCAGATACCGCTTTTCCGGCAGATCCGGGTTTAATTGGCAGAAACTCCACTCCCATCATATTGGCAATCATCGGCCAACCTGATTCTGTTTGCCACCAGTGGTCGATCGCGGGAACCGGAATGTGTTGATTATACCATTCTAATGTCGCTACATCACAACGTTCTCCAGCCAAAAATTGGGTTTTTAAACTTGATAAATCATATTCTTTGATAAATAATCCATCCGGATCTTCTTTTTTGATGGCTCGAATGGCAGTTGGAGCAGTAAACATTACATTAACTTTATGTTCGGCAATCACTCTCCAAAATGTAGAAGCATCCGGCGTTTTAATTGGTTTTCCTTCAAAAATGATGGTTGTATTTCTGTTGATTAGCGGACCATAAACAATATAACTATGTCCAACCACCCATCCTACATCGGAAGCTGCCCAAAAAATATCATCGGGTTTGACTCCGTAAACATATTGCATTGAAAATTTAAGTGCCGTAGCATAACCTCCTGTATCTCTTACAATTCCTTTAGGTTTGCCGGTTGTTCCGGATGTGTATAAAACATAAAGCGGATGTGTTGATTCTACTGAAACGCAATCAGTTTCTTCCGAACCATAAACTAACGCATCATAATCCACATCGTATTTTTTGAATGGAACTCTAGCCCCTAATTTTCGATTAAAAACCACTACTTTTTTAGGTTTGTGATTGGCTAATTCGATTGCTTCATCAACTAACGGTTTGTAGGCAATTAATCTGTCAACTTCAATTCCGGAAGAAGCTGTTAAAATGATTCTTGGTTTGCAATCATCAATTCGGATAGCCAATTCGTGAGGAGCAAATCCGCCAAAAACTACGGAATGTGTCACTCCTATTCTTGCACAAGCTAACATCGCAAAAGCAGCTTGTGGAATCATTGGCATATAAATTACTGCAGTTTCGCCTTTTTTTATGCCTAATGAAAGTAAACCTCCGGCTAATTTGGCAACTTGGGTTTTGACTTCATTATACGTATATTTTTTTACGGTTTGTGTAACCGGAGAATCATAAATAATAGCTATTTGTTCACCAAAACCGTCTTCAATGTGTTTATCTAATGCTAAATAACATGCATTTAATTCGCCATCAGCATACCATTGTGGATAGTCATTTTTATCCTTTGATAAAATGGTTTCGGCTGTTTTAAACCAAGAAATTAAATTGGCTTGCTCTTTCCAAAATAATTCCGGATTGTCAAGACTTTTTTGATAAAATTCGTTGTATTGCATTGTAGTTGTTGTTATTTTATTAGAAGTTCATTCACTTGATCTACCAATTTTTTGATTGAAAATGGCTTGGTCATGTAGGCATCTGCACCCAATTGCATTCCTTTCTCAATATCGCTTTCTTTGTTTTTGGCCGATAGAAAAATGACTTTGCAATTGGTAAGTTTTTCATTCTTTTTAACCGATTCAATCGTGGCATAACCATCTACATTGGGCATCATAATATCGAGAATGATTAAATCCGGTTGTTCGTTTTTTAAAATATCCAACGCTTCCTGACCGTCACGAGCGATGAAAACTTCAAAATTGTTTTTCTTAAACGTATATTCCAACGACATGATAATGTTGGGTTCGTCATCTACTAATAAAATCTTTTTCATGAGTTTTATTTATTTTTGGGAAGGATGAAAGAGAATGTCACGCCATTTTGAACATTTTCTGCCCAGATTTTACCTTTATGAGCTTCGATGATTTGTTTGCAAATAGCTAATCCTAATCCGCTTCCGATTGGTTTTTTTATATTTTGATTGTTTGATTGATAAAATTTGTCGAAAATGGTCTCCAAATCATTTGAATTTACTCCTTTTCCGTTGTTAAAAACATTTATTTTGATGAAATCTTCCTTATTTAAAACGGTGATAATAATCAATCCTTGCTTTTCATCCGTAAACTTTATGGCATTGGAAACCAAATTGGTTATAACTTGAATGATTCGTTCTTCATCATATTCTATAATAACTTTTGATTGATTTTCATCAAATTCCACATGAATCTTTTTGTTCGAAATCAGTTGTTGTAAAGGTGAAAGTGATCTGGAAATGGTTTGAATAATGTTTCCTTGACTAGGATAAATTTTCTGTTTTCCGGTTTCAAATTTTTCTAAATCCAAAATTTTATCAATTAATCTATTCAAACGATCGGATTCGGTGATAATATTTTGAAGAAATTGCTTTTTAAGTTCTTCCGGAATTTCGTCATCGTCATGCAAAATTTCGCTCGCTGCCCGAATGGCGGTTATTGGTGTTCGTAGTTCATGCGTAACGGTATCTAAAAAATCATCTTTTTGTTTATCTTTTAATACTAAAGTTTCATTTGCTTTTTTCAGTTGCGATGAAAGTTCCTTTAACTCATTGGATGTTTCTGTCAGTTTTTTATTGATGATAAGATTTTCTTTCGATTCTTCTAAAATTTTCAACACTTCAGGTAAACTGATTTTATCTTCTTTGGTTACACTTTCAATTAATATTTTGGCAGAAGCAGTTCCGATGTGACCGGTTAATAGGTTTTCGGCAAATTTGATTAATCGAGCATCTGCCATCAAATCATCCGGAGCAATATTATACTTCATTTTGAAAATGGAAAGTGCTCGATTGGTTCGTTCTTCACCTAAAAAACGCTTCAACACTTTTTGAATATCAGACACATAAGCAGTTCCTTTCCAAACAAAAGCATTTTCATGGTTGTTGATGTATTTATCAATATCTACGAACATTTCGGCATAATTTCGTTCGCGGTAATCACCTTTAAAACTTACAGAGACAAATAGATAAACCAAACTATTGAACAACAAACTCCAAAAAAGTGCATGTGGAATAGGTTCTAGATAATCTAATCCAAACAATTGAAATGGTTGTAAAAAAGTATAACCAAAGAAACCTTCTTTAAAAAAGTTACTTTCGGGATTGATAGAACTCATTAAAAACGGTAGCATAATCGTGTAAAAACAAATTAGCATTCCTACTATTATTCCCGCTACTGCTCCGTTAAGTGAACCTCTTTTCCAAAAAATAGCACCAAAAAAAGCCGGTCCGAGTTGAGCTACAATTACAAACGAAATCATTCCGACGGATACCAACGAAAAATCCATGATGAAAAATCGGTAGTAGATGAAGGCTAAAATGATCAGTAAAAAAATACCAATTCTTCTAATATTTACGATGCGTTCGCTATTGCTTTCCTGGTTGTCTTTTTGTAAGGAACCTAATAATCCATACGGAATTAAAAGATTGTTACTCAACATAGTAGAAAGTGTAATCGATGAAACAACAATCATTGAAATGGCCGCTGAAAATCCTCCTAAAAAGACCAAAACCGTCATAAATGTGTTGTCAAACAGTTGCGGAATTAAGAGCGAAAACATATCCGGATTTACATCTTTACCTTCAAACAAAATATTTCCACCCCACGCAATCGGATAAACGAACAAATTGAATAACAAAAGATACAGTGGAAATAACCAAATGGCTGTTCGAATGTGTTTTTCACGGTTATTTTCTACGATTGACATGTGAAATTGTCGTGGTAATAAAAAAATCGAAAAAAAGGATAAAACAATGAGCATCATCCAATTCATTCCGCCTTCTAAACCATGAATTGTATTTCTTTCTTCAAAACTTTCCATTAATGATGCTTTGGCATAAATGGCATCAAAACCATCAAAAACGTAAAAAGTGACATACAATCCTAAAATAATAAAAAAGAACAATTTTAACACCGATTCCATCGCAACAGCAGTCACAATTCCTTTTCGTTTTTCGGATGCATCCACATAACGTGTTCCGTAAAAGGAAGCAAAAAGAGCTAAAACTAAGGCAACATAGGTTGAAGTATCTAAAAAAACATTCGTAGTTTCCGGTGAATTGGTTACAATATGAAATGTTTCAGAAATTGCTTTGAGTTGTAATCCCACATAAGGCAAAATCGCTATTAGTGAAATGATCGTAACTAAAGCTCCCAGAAATCGACTATTTCCATAACGAAGCGAAATAAAATCGGCTATACTTGAGATTTTATTAACTCTAGAAATGCGAATTATTTTTCTTAGAATAACAATCCAAGCCGGAAAAGCAATCACTGGTCCGAGATAAATCGGAATAAAATTTAAACCTGAATTTGCAGCCACACCAATACTTCCGTAGTACGTCCAGGTTGTGCAATAAACAGCCAGTGAGAGTGAATAAACATAGGGATTATTTGTCCATTTTGAGTTCCCTTTTCGTTCTGCCCATTGAGCAATAAAAAAAAGTAATCCGAGATAAAGCAGCAATATGACTAATAAAAATCCGCTATTCATTGTATTTTTTTAAAAAGTAAAATGAAATGATAATTGACAATGTCCAAACCGAAAAAATGTAAAAATAGATGATTGGAATTCCAAAAATAGCTTCAGATTTGTTGAAAAGTAATAGTATTGGAAAGTTGAATGCCATCCATAACAACAAACTAATAATCACAAATTTTTGAAGATGTCTTTTTTTCATTTTTAGTTTTTCATTTGAATCACGAACTCTGCTCTTGAAATTCAAAAGCAGAGAAAGTAATTTTATCTAAAGATAATTCTTTTATTAATGTCCGGTTGCCTCACCAGCTCCTGATGGAATTCTGATGTTTTCCACAATATCCTGAACATCTTGTGGTGGCTCGGGTGTAAATCTGTTAACTATCAATGCTACTGCGAAATTGGCAATCATGGCTACTGTTCCAAAGCCTTCCGGTGAAATGCCAAACCACCAATTTGGTTTTAACGAATCTACCATTTCTTTTCCACCATCGAAGATACCGAATTTGAATTTCAGCATGTAATAAATCATTAATAACATTCCAACAACCATTCCGCTGATAGCTCCCTCTTTATTCATTTTCTTGTAAAAAATGCCTAAAATAATAGCCGGAAAGAACGAAGCGGCAGCCAAACCAAATGCCAGTGCAACGACAGCTGCCACAAATCCAGGCGGATTAATTCCGAAATAACCAGCGATACAAACCGCAACCGCAGCAGAACCACGAGCAGCCCAAAGTTCATTTTTTTCTGAAATGTTTGGGTTAATCATTTTCTTAATTAAATCGTGCGAAACAGAAGAAGAAATTACTAATAACAATCCGGCAGCAGTAGATAACGCAGCTGCTAAAGCTCCGGCAGCTACTAAAGCAATTACCCAATTTGGTAAATTTGCAATTTCAGGATTAGCCAAAACCATGATATCGTTATCAATTTTTAATTCGTTGGCTTCTTTATCAGCCACATATTGAATTTTTCCATCTGCATTTTTATCATCAAAGGTTAACAAACCTGTTTTCTCCCAATTCATAAACCATTGCGGCATAGAACTATATTCTTTATCACTTACCGTTTGAATTAAGTTTGCTTTTGCAAAAACCGCCACCGCAGGAGCTGTCGTATAAAGAATTGCAATCAATAGCAAAGCCCATCCGGCAGATTTACGGGCATCCTTCACTTTTTTAACGGTGAAAAAACGAACAATAACGTGAGGTAATCCGGCAGTTCCAACCATTAAAGCTAACGTGATGGCAAATACATCAATCATTGACTTTGAACCACTGGTATATTCATCAAAACCCAATTCGGTTTGAAGTCCGTTTAATTTATCTAGCAAATAAGTTCCTGAACCATCAGCCATAGTATCGCCCATTCCTAATTGCGGAATTGGATTACCTGTCATTTGAATCGAAATAAAAATCGCAGGAACCATGAAAGCAAAAATCAAAACACAATATTGTGCTACTTGTGTGTAGGTGATTCCTTTCATTCCTCCTAAAACGGCATAGAAAAGAACGATTACCATACCAATAATAACACCGGTATTAATATCTACTTCCAAAAATCTTGAGAATACTACACCTACTCCTCTCATTTGTCCGGCTACATACGTAAACGAAACAATCAAAGCACAAAAAACAGCTACTGAACGAGCAGTTTTTGAATAGTAGCGATCACCAATGAAATCAGGCACAGTGAATTTTCCGAATTTTCTCAAATAAGGAGCTAATAATAAGGCCAGTAAAACATAACCGCCAGTCCATCCCATTAAGTAAACAGCACCATCATATCCCGCAAAGGAAATAATACCTGCCATGGAGATGAATGAAGCAGCTGACATCCAATCTGCAGCTGTTGCCATTCCATTAGCCAAAGGTGAAACGCCACCACCGGCAACATAAAATTCTTTTGTTGATCCGGCACGTGACCAGATTGCAATTCCGATATAAAGAGCAAAGGTGGCTCCTACTATAATATATGTCCAAGTTTGTACATCCATTTTGATTATTTTTTTGAGTTGCTTAGATACTGAGCAGCTGAGTTATTTGAATTTTTTATTTCGATTTATTTTAACAGAAAACCGATAACCGACAACAGAAAACTATTCCTCGCCGTATCCGTATTTTTTGTCAAGTTTGTTCATTAGTCTAACATACACAAAAATCAAAATCACAAAAACATAAATTGATCCTTGTTGTGCGAACCAAAATCCGAGAGGAAATCCTCCGATTTTAATACTGTCTAAAGCGTCTTTAAATAAAATTCCTGCACCGTAGGAAACTAAAAACCAGATGGACAAAAGAATAAGAAGATATCTTAAATTCTCTTTCCAGTAGGCGGTTGCATTGGCTTGATTACTCATAGTTAAATTTGTTTTTAAGGTTAGATTTATAGATAAACCATGGCTTGAAGCGTGATTGTTCCCGTTTTGCTTTCGCCAAATTTTTCATTTTTATATTCCAAAGTTAGTTTAGAATTATGTCCGTTTAAGTAGAGGTTTGTACCCACACCGAATACATTTCTATTATCATCCACCGCATCATAGCTGTTGGTTGCATAGGATAAATACGGTTGAATTTTTGTCAATTTTTCCGAATGAAACATATAACCGGCATGACCGTAAATGAAGCTTCCGGTTCCATAGACATTAAACAAATAATTCTTTCCGTAATTGTTGTTTTGATAAGTTGCATACGCCGTAATTGCCCCTTTTTTATCACCAAGTGGTGCATCATAAAAAGCGTCAACAGCAAAAATGGATACATCTTCTCCAATATTGGTTGTGCCATCATTGTAAACACTTCCCTTTGGATGAAGAAAAAATCCGGCACCTACATTGAACACTTTTTTGGTACCTAGATAAGACCCAACTCTAAAAGGTAGAAAATTGCTTTCTGTATCAAAAAAGCCATACTCAAAATAACCTGCATAATTCATTCCTGACTCTTTTGAACCTAACACTCTTCTTCCTGCGTAAATTGTGGTATTTACATTGTCTTCTGTAACTCGAGTATCTAAACTGTTAGTCATTGATTCATTAATTGAAACTCGGTATTGAAATTTACCAAAACTACCTTTTGCATAAACACCTTGATGACGTGCAAACTGATCTGATAAACCTAACGTTGACCAAGATTGACGATTATTGTCTAACGTCATAAAATTTAAAGTTCCTTGACTATTTAATCGCGAAATTCCGTTCCAGTAATGTAAACCTGAACCAATGGCGTGGTTTTTTCCTAAACTATATTGCACCCAAAAATCATGAAAAAATAGTTGTGAACTCTCGCCTTTTCCTGTTGGTGACATGTTATCGGCATTCAATGAATTTAAACCAAAATGAGTTAACACTAAGAATTTTGGTGTAATTTGAGCATAGGTTAAAATCCGTGCTCTTCGAGTAGAAAACTCAATTGCTTTTTTATCTTCGGGCAGATTGTCATTATATTGACCCCACATTTGCCCCCAAGCAATAACACGCATGTATTTTGAACCTTCTTCGTTTAGGTTAAATTTCATTCCGCCTCCATAATCGGGAGAACCTTGCGAAAAAGCGTTAAGAAAGCAAAACGTTGTCATGAGAAGTAAGACTGCTTTTTTCATTAATTATAAATTTGGATTTGGTTAGAAGAATTTGTTTTTCTGAGTACCAAATTGAAATTTTATAAGTGAGAAAAAAATTCAGTTATATATTTTTGTAAATTAGTATAGTTAATCTTTGAAACGTTCCCATTTTATAAGCATAAATTTATCGCCTAATTCAGTAATAATCATCCCTGCACCTTTGAGCTGGTCTTTGTTTTTTAAGAATTCTACTAATTCTAAATGATTATAAATCTTATAAGTAGGATGATAATCGGTGTGAGCAGGTTTTTTGATTTTAAACTCTTTAACCCAATTGCTAACAGTCACATGTGAAACCCCGATAATACGTTCAATTTCGCGGTAACTCAACCCTTCCAAATACAATTGAAGTGCTTTGGTAACATAATAATCATCTATCTTTTTACCTAACTTGTTGACCGTAAAGTAATAATTGCATTTTTTGCATAAATACCTTTGTCTGTCTTTGATGATACCGCTTTTAACAATCTGATTGTTTTGGCATTTCGGACACGCTAAAATCTCCATATATAAAAAATTTGCATAAATATATTAAATTAGCAATAATATAAAAACATATTCTATAATTTATTTTAGAAAAATTTACGAAGTGCTTAATTTTATTGGCTAAAAATTATATTCTTCATAATTATAGCGAAATTATAATAAAACAGTAAATTATAATAAGTTATACCATTTTCATCTAAAAAAGATAAATTTTAGCGTAAGACATAAGTAAATATTCATGCTATTTTCTTTAATTTGTAGAAACAACAATCAACTTATGCAATTTAATACCAATGAAACAGATCCTTCTGTTTTATATAAATTATTAACCGGAACAATCATCCCCAGACCAATTGGATGGATTTCGACTGTAGATTCAAACGGAATCAACAACCTCGCTCCTTTTTCTTATTTCAATATGGTTTCTCACAACCCGCCTTGCGTGATGTTTTCGACAGCAAGAGACAATGACAAAAACAAAGATACCTTGAATAACGTGTTGCAAAACGGACAGTTTGTGGTGAATCTGGCAACGTTAGATGTTGTAGAGCAAATGAATGCCACTTCAGCTACGGTTGCATCCGATGTTGATGAATTTGAATTGGCTAACCTTACTCCTATTGATTCTGTTTTCATCAAACCCAAACGTGTAAAAGAAAGTCCGATTCATTTAGAATGCGAAATGATTCATCATTATTTTATGGATAATAATGAAGGTGGCGGTGCTTGCATCGTTATCGGAAAAATAAAAACCATCCATATTGATGATAGTATTTTAATGGAAAACAATCGAATTAACTTAGATGTTTATAAGCCTGTGGCTCGTTTGGCAGGTTCAAATTACAGTACGTTGGGAGAACTTTTTTCGATTAAAAGAGCTTAATTATCCAAATAATTATATTCAGTTAAAAAATATAAAATCAGTGTAAATCGGTGATATCCGTGTCTAAATAAAAATGAAAAAAATAACAGTAATCGGTGGCGGCCCTGGTGGACTCTACTTTTCCATATTAACCAAAAAAGCAATACCTCATTGCCAAATCGATGTTTACGAACGCAACAAACCAGAAGACAGTTTTGGTTTTGGCGTAGTTTTCTCCGATGAAACATTAAGCGAATTTTTAATGCGAGATTTAAAATCGTATGAACTAATTCGCAGTGAATTTGCCTATTGGGATGATATTATCGTCGCTCGTGACGGACAAACCGTTAACAGTTCCGGAAACGGATTTTGTGGTTGTTCCCGAAAAACGTTACTAAAATTATTGCATCAACGTTGTCGTGAAGAAGGTGTCAACCTACATTTTGAACAGAATGTAGAAGATTTAAGCCAGTTTGCTGATTCAGATATTATTGTAGCGTGCGATGGCATTGGAAGTGCCATTCGAACGCAATTTGCCACAGAATTCGGAACCAAAATCGAACTTAAAAAGAATAGATTTGTTTGGTTAGGTTCGACTAAACCGTTGGATGCTTTTACCTATTTCTTTAGAACAACTCCTTTCGGAACCATCGTAGCACACACCTATCAATACGAAGAAGGAATGAGCACCTGGATTTTTGAATGTTCCGAAGAAACTTGGCAAAACATCGGTTTTGAAGTCACCAACGAAGAAGATACCATTCAAAAAATTGCTGAAATTTTCAAAGAAGAATTGGATGGACATTCACTCATTTCTAACAAATCGCATTGGCGACAATTTCCGCACGTAACCAATGAAAAGTGGTCTCACAACAATATAGTTTTGTTAGGTGATGCGAAAGCAACTGCTCACTACTCTATTGGTTCAGGAACAAAATTAGCGATGGATTCAGCGATTGGTCTTTCCGATGCTGTGATTGCAAATCCTACCAATGTTGAAGCTGCATTCGAACAATATGACAAATCCAGAAGAAATACGGTGGAAATGATTCAGTATGCCGCTTTGGTCTCGTTGGATTGGTTTGAAAATATGGATCGTCACATTCAACATCCGTTCTATCAATTTGCTTTTGGTTGTATGACGCGTTCCAAAAAAGTGACGTTTGAAAATCTTCAAATTCGGGATAAATCGTTTACAGATAAGGTTTTGAATGAATTTTTTGAAACTCCAAACTCCCAACTCTCAACTCCCAACTCAAAATCTGCTGCTTTTTCTACTTTTAAATTAAGAGAATTAGAATTACCAAACCGAATTGTAATGTCTCCGATGGGACAATATTCAGCTGAAAATGGTTTAATTAATAACTGGCATTTAGTTCATTACGGAAGTCGAGCAACCGGTGGCGTTGGATTGATTTTAACTGAAATGACTGCTGTTTCATCAACCGGACGTATAACTTTAGGTTGTGCAGGTATTTATAATGAAAATCAAATAGTTGAATGGAGAAAAGTTACTGATTTCATTCATCAAAACACACAAACAAAAATCGGAATTCAACTCGGACATTCCGGAAGAAAAGGAGCAATTAAAAAACCTTGGGAAGGCCAAAATGAACCGATTGATAAGGCTTGGGAATTACTTTCCGCCTCTCATATTCCATTCAATTCCAAAATGGCAACGCCGAAGGAAATGACTTTTGAAGATATGGATAAAGTTACTGCTGAATTTATCCAAGCTACAAATAATGCTGAACAAGCAGATTTTGATATGATAGAATTACAAGCTCATCACGGATTTTTATTAGCTTCGTTTTTATCGCCTTTGACAAATATTCGTAGTGATGAATTTGGAGGAAGTATTGAAAACCGAATCAAATTTCCACTACGAGTATTCACAGAAATGCGAAACGTTTTTCCGCAACAAAAACCCATGTCGATTCGAATATCCGCTTCTGACTGGGCGGAAAACGGTATTTCAGAAGAAGATGTGATTTATATCGCCAATGCTTTCAAGTCAGCCGGAGCAGATATCATCAACGTTTCAACCGGAAATACCGTTGAACATCAAAAACCTCAAATGGGAAGAATGTGGCAAACACCTTTTTCGGATTTGGTTCGAAATAGGGTTGATATTCCAACGATTACAGCAGGTTATATCCAAGACATTGATCAAATCAACACCATCATTTTAAACGGTAGAGCTGATTTAGTGGCATTGGGTCGACCATTATTAGCCGATGCGAATTTTGTTAGAAACGCTCAAGCGTACGAAAATGTGCAGACAAATGACGTTCCGGTTCAATATAAAATGGGAAGTTATCATTTATATCCGTTGAAAGCAGCTGAACGGAAGCAAGTTGAAGGAATGAAAAAAGCTTTGAAACCAAAAAGCAACAAAAAGAATTAATTTTAAAAATTTGATTACTAATAAAATATCTAAGCCATAAAAAATGAAAGAAAAAAAATCTAAAATAGATGTTCAAGGTTTTGAAATTGCCGTTGTAAACCAGAGTAATAACGATTATATTTCATTAACAGATATCGCCAAACAAAAAAATGCAGAATCCACAGGATTAGTTATTGCACATTGGTTGAGTACTAAATTTACTATTGAATTCATGGGTCTATGGGAACAAATGCATAACAAAAATTTTAATGTTACTGAATTCCGTAACATTAAAAATGAAGCGGGTAGTAATGGATTTATTCTCTCTTCTAAACAATGGATAGATAAAACAAATGCAATAGGTTTAACTTCAAGTGCAGGTAGATACGGAGGAACGTTTGCTCACAAAGACATTGCTTTTGAATTCGCTTCATGGATTTCGGCAGAATTCAAGTTGTATCTGATTAAGGAATTTCAACGATTAAAGGAAGAAGAAAACAGTAGATTATCATTGGAATGGAAATTAAACAGAACTTTATCAATGTTAAATTATAGAATTCATACAGACGCCATTAAAGAACACATCATTCCAAAGAATATAACTAAAGATCAAGCAAACTTTGTTTATGCCTCAGAAGCAGATGTATTAAATGTCGCTTTATTTGGAAAAACAGCAAAACAATGGCGTGAAGAAAACAAAAGCTCTGAAGGAAATATTCGTGATTATGCAACGATTGAACAATTGTTAGTTTTGGCAAATATTGAAAGTATGAATGCTGAATTTATTAGAATGGAAATTCCTCAAAAAGAACGATTATTGAAACTTAATCAAATAGCGATTTTACAACTAAAATCAATTACAACTAACGATTTATTTACTAAATTGAAAGAATAGATGAAACACTACACCGATAACTTCGCTCACGAATCCCTACCAAGCATCGACTTGCAACCTACCTATTTACAAGGTTTGCATGAAAATGAAATGCTCAATTGTGTCGAACGTCTTTTAGATACTCACATCAAAAACGGAAGCGGAAATGTACCTTGTCTTCGTACTTTCAAAAAAACGTGGACTTATCAGGATTTATTTGAGAAAGCCAATCAAATTGCTAATGTTTTAGTGGATGATTTAGGTTTACAATCCGGAAATCGTGTGTTGATTCGTTCTGCCAATAACCCAATGATGGTGGCGTTGTGGTTCGGAATTCTGAAAGCTGGCGGAATTGTAGTGGCTACGATGCCATTATTACGTTCAAAAGAACTAAAAACAATCATTGAATGTGCCGAAATATCGCACGTGTTTTGTGACATCGCTTTAGAAAATGAAATGGATTTGGTGGATTCCGATTTTCTGAAAAGAATCTGCAAATTCTGTGGTTCAGAAAGTGGCACTTCCGAATTGGAAAATTTGATGATTAATAAATACAAAACCTTTACTAATTTTCATACTAAATCAGATAGTGTTGCTTTGATTGGTTTTACTTCCGGAACGACTGGATTACCCAAAATGACGGCTCATTATCATAAAGATATTTTGAATATTTGCGAAGCATTTCCAACATATTCTCTTCATCCAACCGCAAATGATATATTTACCGGAAGTCCGCCCATTGGTTTTACCTTTGGTTTAGGTGGATTGGTTTTATTTCCGTTGTATTTTGGTGCTTCCACATTTTTAATAGAAAAACCAACGCCGGATGTTTTATTGCAAGCCATTCAGGAACATAAAATCACGATTTGTTTTACCGCTCCAACCGCTTGGCGAATTATTACGACTAAAGTCAATGAATACGACATTTCAAGCCTACGCAAATGTGTCTCTGCCGGAGAAACATTGCCGTTAAAAGTTTGGGAAGATTGGTACAACGCCACCGGATTAAAAATCATTGACGGCATTGGAGCAACCGAAATGTTGCATATTTTCATTTCATCCAATGAAGAGAATATGAAACCCGGATCAACCGGTTTGGCTATAACAGGTTATGAAGCGAAAATCATTGATGCTAATGGAAATGATGTTTCAGTCAACGAACCCGGACGATTAGCTGTTCGAGGAATCACAGGTTGCAAATACCTAAATCGAATAGAAAAACAGCAAGAATATGTTGAAAATGGCTGGAATATTACCGGAGATATTTTTAAACAAGACGAAGACGGTTACTTTTGGTTTGTGGGCCGAGGTGATGATATGATCATTTCTTCCGGCTATAATATTGCAGCAATTGAAGTAGAATCCGTACTTTTAACCCACGAAGAAATTCTGGAATGTGCTGTGGTTGGTTTGCCCGATGATGAACGTGGGATGTTAGTTTGTGCTCATATTGTTCTAAAAGATGCATCTAAAGCAACGGATAATATGAAAAACCATATTCAACACTGGTTCAAAGAAGTAGCGGCTCCGTATAAATATCCAAGAGTGATATATTTTGCGGAAAATTTGCCTAAGACAGAGACAGGGAAAATTCAGAGGTTTAAGTTGAAGTAGGAAGTATTAAGATGGGAGTATTAAGTAGTAAGACTTTTATTATGCTAAA
This sequence comes from Flavobacterium azooxidireducens, assembly GCF_023195775.1. Classification (NCBI taxonomy): domain Bacteria; kingdom Pseudomonadati; phylum Bacteroidota; class Flavobacteriia; order Flavobacteriales; family Flavobacteriaceae; genus Flavobacterium; species Flavobacterium azooxidireducens. Next base: position 3,318,242 of record NZ_CP096205.1, on the reverse strand, counting down.
AAAGATATATTTTGTAACCTCAATTTTATTCTTTGTTTTGATTCTTAATTCTTGTAATTTTCACAGGAAAAGTGAAATTGATGTGATTTTTGAACAAACTAAAAAAATAGAGATTTTGGCTTATTTGGATAGAAATCAATGGGAAAAAGAAGATAACCCAAAGTATTATAGCCCAGTAAATTATATAAAGGATAAAAAAATTGATATAAAGGAAAAGTATTTAAAAAATCGAATTGTTTTAAATTCAACTCAAATCAATAAACTGAAAAATGAATTAATAAATTCCGAAGTTGAAAATTGGGAAGCAGCCTGTTATGATCCAAGACACGCTATTATATTTTATAATAATAAAAATGAAGTTTTTGGTTATGTTGAGTTGTGTTTTGATTGTAATGGCAGTTATTATTCTCCAAATATGGAAATTATAAGCAAACTTGCTCTAAGACAAGAAAAACTCTTTAAAGAATTTGGAATAACTTATTTTAATGAATAAAAATTAGTAATATATTCAATAAACAAGAAAAAAATAAATTCGTGAGAATTAGTGAAATTCGTGGCAAAAAAAAGACAACAATGAAAAATACTTTCACCAAACAAGAAAAAATAAAATTCAAACACATTGACTACGCAGGAATCGTGTTCTATCCAAGATTTTTGGAAATGCTCAATGATTTAGTAGAAGATTGGTTTGAAGAAGCTCTCGACAGACCGTTTTCTAAAATGCACGAAACCAACGGCATTCCAACAGTTGATTTGAAAATTCAATTCAAAAATCCCGCTCGATTGGGAGAAGTTCTGACCAAAAAATTATGGGTAAAAGACATTGGTTTTGCTTCTGTTTTATGCGGTTTTCAATTCGTTAATGAAAAAGAAGTAACTGTTTTAGAAGGCGAAGTAACGCTCGTCAACGTAAAAATCGCAGAAGACCGAGAAAAAATTAAAGCAGATGGTTTTTCGGAGGAAATGAAGGAGAAGATTTCAAAATATAAACTATAAATCAAGCGATAAATTAAAAATGTTTGAATTAAATTTCATAAAGTTTAAATCCTCCTTAATAAAAATTTAACTCTTGTTCAGCAAGAGTTTTTTTATTAAAAATGTTTCTTTGTTTATAAAATAAAGTTATGCCAACTACCAAAGAATTTAACGACATTCAAATCGACCGAATCATCGAAATGGCTTGGGAAGACAGAACTCCGTTTGAAGCAATCACTTTTCAATTCGGGATTTCTGAACAGCAAACCATCGAAATAATGCGAAAAGAAATGAAATCCTCTAGTTTTAAAATGTGGCGTGAACGTGTGCAAGGCAGAACAACTAAGCACGCTAAATTGCGTGAAAGCGGAATTGATCGATTCAAATGCACTTTGCAGAGACAAATTACGCATAACAAAATCTCCAAAAGATAATACATTCAAATTCAATCAAAAAGAAATACTTTTTCTATTATTCATTTCTTTATAGATCTTTCAAAATCAACTTTATTCATTAATTTATTAATTTTATTTAATATTTAATTAATTTTATTTATTATTGCATTAAATATATTTAATTAATGAAACCGAAACTACCAATCCATTGTCCAAGTTGTGAAAATTCTCTTTCTGTTTCTCAACTAAGTTGTGAACATTGCAAAACACTTGTTTCCGGTAATTATGGTCTGCCATTACTAATGCAATTGTCGGATGAAGAACAACATTTCATTATGCAATTCTTTCTATCAAGTGGGAGTTTAAAAGAAATGGCAATTCAAATGGGCAACAGTTATCCTACAGTTAGAAATAAATTAGATGATATTATCAGTAAAATCAAAACACTTCAAAACAAATAACCTATGAAAGAGAAATTACTTTTTTCGGAAAAACAAAAGTTTAATCAACTGTGGCTATGGATAATTCTGATTATAGCAAATATAATTGGAGCAATCACTTTTTATCGTGAACTTGTGCAATCCACACAAGAAAATCAAAAATTAGTACTATTTTATTTTTTACTATTGGTTTTAGTTTCAATTTTGGTTTATTCGATCACACTTACAACAAAAATTACCGAAAAAGAAATCAGAATTCAATTTTTTCCATTTCACTTAAAAGAACGAATTTACTTATTTTCAGATTTAGATAAAGCAGAAGTAGTTCAATATAACCCGCTTTTAGATTATGGTGGCTGGGGCGTTCGCTACGGTATCAAAGGAAAAGCTTTTAATATCAGAGGAAATAAAGGTTTAAAAATAACATTTAAGTCCAATAAAAAACGATTAATTGGAACACAAAAACCGGAAGAATTAAAAAAAATAATCGACTCAATCTTTTCTCAAAATGATGAAAATAATTAACCCTTTTGAAACCTATTCTGAAAAAAAGTTGGCCCTTTTTGGTCTATTTGCTTTGTTAATTGGGTCATTAATAGGTTCGCTATTTAATGGTCGTTTTGATGGGATTATTGATTTACATTTTGTAGAATCAATTTTATTTCTTCAAGTGTTGTCGGACAACATCATCAATACCATTTTATTAACGCTAATGCTTTATTTCTTAGGCAAATTTATCAATTCAAAAACTCGGTTAATTGATTTGTTGACAACCACACTAATCGCCAGAGTTCCATTCTATATTCTACCCGTATTCAACTTAAATAATCAAATGGACAAAGTTGGAAAGCGAGTGATTGAGATGGCTGCAAATCAAAGTACCGAATCGTTTTTATTATCCGATACAGCACTACTACTCATCTTTACAATTTTTTCTATACTAGCCTTAGTTTGGTTTTCATTGCTTAGTTGGAATGGTTTCAAAACAGCCACCAATTCAAAAGAAAAAAAGCACATTATTTATTTTATAATTGTGGTTATAATCACCGAAATAATTTCCAAAATCGTATTCTCACAACTTTAATCTTTCATCAAATGAAAAAAATGGTAGTACTATCGTTTCTAATTGTTTCATTAAATTTATTTTCCCAAGACATTAGCGGAAAATGGTATGGCAAAATTAGCGTTATGGGAACCGAACTCCATTTTGGTTTTGATTTCGCATTAGCTAATTCAGCATACAGTGGAACAATGGATATTCCGCAACAAAATGCAAAAGGAATTCCGCTTTCCTCCGTAACTTTTGAAGATAAAACACTCGTTTTTAAATTCGATCAAGCAAATTTTTCCTATTCCGGAAAACTGAATGATTCTAATGAATTTGAAGGTGTTTTTTCTCAAAATGGTCAAAATTTACCTTTAAAATTAAGCCGAACGCAAACCGAAGTTAAAAAAGTAAAACGGCCTCAAGAACCAAAACCGCCATTTAATTATGAAATTGAGGAAGTAACTTTTGTCAATGAAAAAGATAAGATTACATTAGGCGGAACACTAACTTCTCCCAAATTGGATAATTTCCCGGTTGTGATTTTAATTTCAGGAAGCGGTCAACAAGACCGAAATTCTGAAATTCTTGGACACAAACCGTTTTGGGTAATCGCTGATTATTTAACTAAAAATGGCATCGGTGTTTTACGAATTGACGACAGAGGTATTGGACAATCCGGCGGAGATCCTACTACTTCTACATCGCATGATTTTGCCACGGATATTGAAGCGGCTGTGTCATTCATCAAAACAAAAAAAGGGGTCAATCCAAAAAAAATTGGTCTAATTGGTCACAGCGAAGGTGGAATGATTGCACCAATTGTTGCTTCCAAAGACAAAAACATCAACTTTATTGTGCTTCTCGCCGCTCCCGGAATTCCGTGTGACGAATTGCTTATGGAACAAACTTATTTAATTGCAAAAGTGAGTGGAGCCTCCGAAGTTGAAATTGCTGAAGCACAAAAAAACAACAAACTAATTTACGATTTGGTAAAAAGCAATAAAACCTATAATGATCTAAAATCTGATTTAGAAAACGTTTTTATAAATATATTTAAGAATGATCCGTCATTTGCAAATTTGAGTGAAACCGATAAAAATCAAATGATTAGTCAGCAAATTGAAAGTGTTTCCTATCCTTGGTTTAGAAATTTTGTACGATTTAAACCGGAAGAATATTTAAAAAAAGTAAAATGTCCGGTTTTGGTACTTAATGGTGAGAACGACCTACAAGTTCCACCAAAATCAAATATGACCGGAATTAAAAATGCCTTGGATAAAGCCGGAAACAAAAAAGTAACCTTAAAAGAATATCCAAAATTAAATCATCTTTTTCAAGAAAGTGTAACCGGTTCAACTGATGAATATGGATCGATTGAACAAAGCTTCTCACCCACTGTTTTAATTGATATTAAAGACTGGATTCTCATTCAAACAAAATAATTTTAGTAAATACTTAACAATAAACGCTTTTCAATAAGGCGTTTTTTGTTGTTATTTGTAACGAATTAGGTCTTTTGACTACTTATCGCTTAAATTAAACATTCATGAGAAAATCATTTTTATCGCTTGTGCTTTCAAGCGTGTTTTTATTACTAACTAGCAGTGTAGCTTTTGCACAAAACAAAATCAACGAAATTCATGTTGCTCTTGATTTAGTAAAAATCAACAACGACAGGGTTTCAGTAAAAATTACGCCACCAAAAATCAAAACTGACGAAACCACTTTTTTCCTTCCTAAAATTGTTCCCGGAACCTATTCTGAAGATGATTATGGAAGATATGTTGATAATTTTAAAGCCTACGATGCCAAAGGAAAAGAACTTTCTGTTGCCAAAATGGATGAAAATTCGTGGGTAATTAAAAACGCAAAAAAGTTAGCCTACGTTAGTTACTTAATAAATGACACTTACGATTCTGAAACAGGCACCGAATTTGGTCAAGGCGATATTTTTTCTCCAGCAGGAACCAACATTTTAGAAGGTGAAAATTTCGTGATAAATACTCATGCTTTTGTGGGTTATTTTAAAGATTTGAACGAACTTCCGTATCAATTAACCATTACTAAAGCAACTCATTTGCACGGTGCTTCAGCTATGGTAGATTTGGATAAAAGCGATGCGGTTGATGTTTTTAAAGCTTCAAGATATGCTGAATTGGCCGACAATCCAATCATGTATACCAAAGAGAAAAGTGCTTCCTTTATGGTAGATGATATGGAGATCATCATCAGTGTTCATTCGCCAAACGGAATGTACACGGCAGAAGATTTTAAGCCCGCAATGGAAACAATGATGAAAGCTCAAAAGAAATTCTTAGGACCGATTAACAACACAAAAAAATATGCCATTCTTCTATATTTATCTGATTATGAAAAAGAAGATGCCAAAGGTTTTGGAGCGTTAGAACACAATACTTCCACTGTTGTTGTTTTTCCGGAAGCCATGGATGCAGAACAATTAAACCAAAGTATGGTAGATGTGGTTTCGCATGAGTTTTTTCATATTGTAACACCATTGAGTGTTCATTCTAAAGAAATTCATTTTTTTGATTTCAACACACCTAAAATGTCACAACATTTGTGGATGTATGAAGGAATAACAGAGTATTTTGCCAACTTGTTTCAAGTCAATCAAGGTTTAATAGATGAAACAGAATTTTATCAAAGAATGGCAGGAAAAATAACCAATTCGCAACGCTTTGATGATACGATGCCCTTCACAAAAATGAGTGCCGAAGTATTGAAAAAAGAGTTCAAAGATTCCTATTTAAACGTATATGAAAAAGGAGCATTAATTGCCATGTGTTTAGATATTAAATTACGTGAATTAAGCAATGGTGAACGTGGAATTTTAGATTTAATGCAAAAACTTTCCAAAGAATACGGTAACGAAAAACCATTTGAAGACAGCGAATTGTTCAACAAAATAGTTTCTGTTACATTTCCTGAAATCAGAACATTTTTAGATACGTATGTTGGAGGTACAACACCTTTAAATTATGAAGAATTTTTTGCTAAAGTTGGCGTGAGTAAAACTAAAATTCAAGTGCCGGGTAATATTTTCTTAAAAGGTCAATCGCCTTACATTACAGTAAATCCAACCACCAAAGAAATCATCGTTCTTCCGGGAATTGAATTAAATGACTTCATGAAATCAATGGGATTACAAGGTGGTGACATCATTGTTTCAATTAATGACACAAAATACAATCTTGACAATATCTACGATATGATTATCGGAAGCATGTCTTGGCAAGAAAATGACCCAATCACTTTTGTAATCAAAAGAGAGGATAAAGAACTGACTTTAAAAGGAACCATGAAAGTTCCAATGGATGAAATGGACGGTTATCAAGCCACAGACGAATCTAAAAAGGCACTTCGCGAAGCTTGGCTAAGAGGTTAAAATTAAAAAATAGTTTATATGAATCCCTGAATCGAAATTTTCAGGGATTTTTTTTGGTAAAAAAAGAAAAGAACACTGATTTGCAAAATTAGAGAAATATTAAAAAAATAGATTTTGCAAATTTTAAGAATTTCTAAAATCTGTGTTCTAATAATTTAATTCGTGAATTCGAGGCTCACTTTTACAACTTACTCAAAAAAACACCCAAGAATTTTCAAAAAATCCCTATTTTGCACCCAAATTACAACGAATGAAAAACGCACCTTACATTACAGACGATACCATCGTTTTTGGATTATTAATGCTTTTGTTAGCATTTGTCTTTTACACCTCTTCCATCAAAGAAGGTTTTTGGAAAAAATTCTATGTTATTTTTCCGTCGTTATTAATGTGTTATTTGCTTCCTTCAATATTTAGTTCGCTAAATATCATTTCACCGGAATGGAGCGAAGTTGCTGAAAATGGAGAAACTGTTACTAAAAAATCATCCATCTACTTTGTAGCCAGTCGCTATTTATTACCCGCTGCATTAGTTTTAATGACATTGAGCATTGATTTAAAAGCCATGTTCAAATTAGGACCAAAAGCACTAATCATGTTTTTTACCGGAACAATTGGTGTTATCATTGGCGGACCAATTGCCATATTAATTGTGTCTATCTTTTCTCCAGAAACTGTTGGCGGAGCAGGTTTCGATGCCGTTTGGCGTGGACTTTCCACATTAGCCGGAAGTTGGATTGGCGGTGGTGCAAACCAAGCTGCTATGCTCGAAGTATTTAAATACAACCAAGAAAAATACGGTGCGATGGTGTTAGTTGACATTGTCGTAGCTAACATTTGGATGGCAGTTCTCCTATTTGGAATTGGAAGAAAAGAAAAAATCGACAAGTGGTTAAAAGCCGATAACAGTTCAATTGAAGAATTAAAAAATAAAGTTTCAACCTATGCCGCAAGCGTGACCAGAAACCCAAGCCTTACCGATTTAATGATTATTTTAGGAATCGCTTTCACGGCAGTCGGACTTTCACACTGGGGAAGTAACACTATTTCTGATATCTTAAAAGCCAATTTCGAAGCCGTAAACGACCCTACCACCTTTGTTTCTACGTTTGGCGACCGCTTCTTTTGGATGGTAACATTTGCTACCGCACTCGGTATCATCTTTTCATTTACTAAACTCAAACAATATGAAGGAGCCGGTGCCAGCAAAATCGGTAGTGTATTCATTTACATTCTAGTCGCATCCATCGGAATGAAAATGGATTTAGGTTCCGTTCTCAGCAATCCCGGACTATTAGTCGTGGGATTGATTTGGATGGCAATCCACGTACTTCTACTCATCATCGTAGCAAAAATAATTAAAGCTCCGTTTTTCTTCCTCGCTGTGGGAAGTAAGGCCAATATTGGCGGAGCAGCATCGGCACCCATTATCGCCTCGGCATTTCATCCATCATTGGCAAGCGTGGGCGTTTTACTGGCTGTTTTTGGCTACGTAGTTGGAACCTACGGTGCTTTACTTTGTGCCTATCTAATGGAAATTTCAGCACCAATTCAATAAATTAACAAAAATCGATTAAATAAAAAAATGAAAAAAACCGTATTGCTTTTCGTAGCATTCAGTCTGTTTATCGCTTGTAAAAAAGAAGAAACCATAGGCGATGCCAACCTCCACATTACAGGAAATGTAAAAGGAATTAAACAAGGAAAATTATACATCCAAATGCTTCAAGATTCCACTTTAGTAGTGGTAGATTCCATCATATTTGATGGGAAATCAGAATTTGAAAGCCATTTAAAAATCGATTCGCCGGAAATGCTATACTTATTTTTAGATCGCGGACAATCGAATTCGTTAGACAATAATTTAGTGGTTTTTGCCGAGCCGGGAAACCTTTCTATCGATACTTCGTTAGAAACCTTCTATGCCAATGCAGTAGTAAAAGGCTCCAAAAACCATGACCTTTTTCAAGATTTCTTAAAAATCAATTCCAGATTTACCAACGAGCAACTGGTATTGTTAGAAAAAGAAATCAAAGCCAAACAAGAAAACAACCAATCCAGGTTAGACAGTATTAAGGTGGCAAACGAAAAACTCATCAAACGCAAATATTTATACACCATCAATTTTGCCCTTAATCAAAAAGAGCACGAAGTGAGTCCGTATGTTGCATTATCAGAAATTCACGATGCTCAACTAAAATATTTAGACACCATTCATAACTCGATGTCACCCAAAGTAGCCGACTCCAAATACGGTAAAATGCTAACCAAATTCATCCAAGAACGACGAAAAATAGAACAATAATAAAACATAGATTTAAAAATAAAGAAAGAGAAAGCAGAAATGTTTTCTCTTTCTTTTATTACCAAAACTTGAAACTTAAAACCTAAAACTCCAAACTATCCACTCCTTACTAAAAGCTTGGGCGTGCCCCTCCGCAAGCTCCGGGTCGGGCTTTTCGCTGCATCCCGATAGATATCGGGATCGTACCAAAGGTTGGTTTTTGTCGGGTTGTGCTCGGCTTCTTTGGTCGCCGGCACAACCCGCAAAAACGCAAACCTTTCTCCTGCGGGCTTTCCACTTCAATCCCTCACCAAATTCAGTGCATCAAAGCATTTCAAAACAAATTAAATACCACAAAAGTACAAGTTTTCAGTCGCAGTCTCCCTTAATCTTGTCATCTCGTAGAACACTAGCGAAAGTAAACTGTCGAAGCAGTCCTTCTCTGATTTCCCTGCTTTCTGTGAGAAAAATATCTTTCGTCTCAGTTCTCAACTTTTTAATCATTCAAAAATTCTTGCCTTTCTTTCTTTTTAGCAAAAGCAATTAAACATTACGTAGCAATCCCTTTCTGTTTTCTTAGTATATAATCATCCTAAACTTTCTGCCTGCTTTACTTTGCGGCAGTGAGGGAACATTTTTACCTTAAAAAAAGTCCAAAAACCAAAAAAAGCCCGTAAAATAAGGACTTTATAATGTGACCCAGTCAGAATTCAAACCAACGGACTTCCTTATTAAAAATTGGTATGCTCTATCTATTCTAAAAAAAAACACATAAACCATTACGTTTAAAAACAAAAAAAGCCCGTAAAATACGGACTTTATAATGTGACCCAGTCAGGATTCGAACCTGAGACCTACTGCTTAGAAGGCAGTTGCTCTATCCAGCTGAGCTACTGGGCCATTGGTCGGGGTGGCAGGATTCGAACCTGCGGCCTCCTGCTCCCAAAGCAGGCGCGATAACCGGGCTACGCTACACCCCGAAAAAAAGCGGAGAGACAGGGACTCGAACCCTGGCGACAGTTACCCGTCGACAGATTAGCAATCTGCTCCGTTACCACTCCGGCACCTCTCCTATTCTGCAAAGAACTTAACTTTTTTGCGGTTGCAAATGTAGCTTTTCATTCTTTAGTTTACAAGTATTTATAATGTTTTTTTAATATTTTTTTTGCTTTAGTTTAAAATCACTTAAAAGTCAATTACATAGCCAAATTATAAAAAAATATAATTGTATGACTTTACAAAATAATAGTAAATTCGAAATTCCAACTAATTGCCTTAAAAATTATAAAAAATATAATTTATATGCTAAAAATAGCCGCAAAATAGTTAATTTCGCAACATAAACAAACGCAAACTTAGTTATGAATAAAAAAGTAGTTATCGTATCAGCAGTTAGAACACCTATTGGTAGTTTCATGGGAGGTTTATCCACTATAACTGCATCACAATTAGGAGCAATTGCCATTCAAGGTGCATTAGCAAAAATAAATTTAGATCCAAAACATATTGATGAAGTATTAATGGGTAACGTGGTGCAAGCCGGAGTTGGTCAAGCACCTGCAAGACAAGCTGCTATTTTAGCCGGATTACCAAATACAGTTCCGTGTACAACTGTTAATAAGGTTTGTGCTTCGGGAATGAAAGCGGTTATGCAAGGTGCACAAGCTATTCAAGCTGGTGATGCCGATGTTGTGGTTGCCGGTGGTATGGAAAACATGAGTTTAATTCCGCATTACGTTCATTTACGTAATGGTTATAAATTTGGTCCAACTACAATGGTAGACGGCATGCAAAAAGATGGTTTAACTGATGCATATGACAATAATGCCATGGGTGTTAGTGCCGATTTGTGTGCGTCTGAATATAAAATATCAAGAGAAGAACAAGATGCTTTCGCAGTTCAATCCTATGAACGTGCAGCAAAAGCATGGTCTGAAGGAAAATTTGACTCGGAAATCGTTCCGGTAGCTGTTCCACAAAGAAGAGGTGAACCAATAATTGTTTCTAAAGATGAAGAATTTACAAATGTCAAATTAGATAAAATACCAAGTCTTAATCCTGCTTTCACTAAAGAAGGAACAGTGACAGCTGCAAATGCTTCCACCATAAACGACGGTGCAGCGGCTTTAATTTTAATGAGTGAAGAAAAAGCACTTTCGTTGGGATTAAAACCATTAGCGTACATTAAAAGCTATGCAGATGCAGCACATGAACCTAAATGGTTTACAACAGCTCCTGCAAAAGCATTACCTAAAGCGTTAGACAAAGCCGGGCTTTCAATTAATGACGTTGATTTTTTTGAATTTAATGAAGCGTTCTCTGTTGTTGGATTGGCCAACGCAAAAATACTTGGTCTTGATAGTTCAAAAATGAACGTAAATGGTGGTGCTGTATCATTAGGTCATCCGCTGGGTTGTTCAGGTGCAAGAATTATTGTTACTTTGCTAAATGTATTACAACAAAACAATGCAAAACTTGGGGCTGCTGCAATTTGCAACGGTGGCGGTGGTGCATCGGCAATTGTAATCGAAAGAGCATAATCAAGAAACATTAATTTTCATGTACGGAATCTGCAATTTAGCCATCATTCCACTTAGAATTGAACCAAATGATCGAAGTGAACAAGTTTCGCAAGTCTTGTTTGGTGAACATTTTGAAATACTCGAACAACTAAAACAATGGTTTAAAATTCGTTTGCAGTATGATAATTATGAAGGTTGGATTGATTCCAAACAATGTCAGATTATTTCTGAAAGTGATTTTATTGAAATTTCTAATAGTGCTTTGATTTTAAATCATGACTTGGTGGAATATGTAACAACTAAAGATGATTCGCTAATTCCAATTCCAATAGGTGCTTCGGTATCGTTTTTGAATTTTGAAGGAATTAATAAAAACAACTTTGAGTTTGAAGGGTTAAAAGTCACCGGAATAAAGCCAAAAAGTGACTTGATTAAAACCGCTTTTATGTATTTAAATGCACCTTATCTTTGGGGAGGAAAAACACCTTTTGGTATTGATTGTTCGGGTTTCACACAAATGGTTTATAAACTAAACGGATATAAGCTTCTACGCGATGCATCACAACAATCAACACAAGGAGAAGCGTTAAGTTTTATTGAAGAAAGTGAACCGGGCGACTTAGCTTTTTTTGATAATGAAGAAGGTAGAATTATTCATGTTGGTATTATTATGAATGACAATTACATTATTCACGCCAGTGGAAAAGTTAGAATTGACCGATTAGATCATTTAGGAATTTACAATGCAGAAACCAATCGACATACGCACAAATTGAGAGTTATTAAAAAGATTATTTAGTTTTTGGAGTGTTTTTCTACTTCATTCTCTATCTCAAAAAAAGACCTTTAAAAAATAAATCCATCAATCCCAAATTCCGTATGGTTTTGGGATTTTTGATTTTCAATTTAACAATCAACTCCTTTTCACTTATCTTTACCACTCAATTTTAAACATGATTCCTACTCTACTTTCATCGCCTTTGCAAGGTTTCACCGATTTCAGATTTCGGAATGCGTTTCATCAGTATTTTGGTGGCATCGATACGTTTTATGCTCCGTACATTCGATTGGATGGAAAACTGGTGATTAAGAATTCGTACCAACGCGATTTGCAACCCGAAAACAATAAAGTATCCGAATTAATTCCGCAAGTGATGACCAATGATGCCGATGAGTTTTTGTTTGTCGTAAAATACATTCAAGAGTTGGGTTACAAAGAACTTAACTGGAATTTAGGTTGTCCCTACCCGATGGTGACCAAAAAAGGAATGGGTTCCGGGTTAATTTGCGAACCTCAACGAATAGACCATATTTTAAATCGTGTGCACAACGAAACCGATGTGATTGTTTCAATGAAAATGCGAATGGGTTATGAACGTCCCGAAGAAATTCTAGATGTATTCCCGATTTTGGATAAGTACCCGATTAAAAACATTGCCATTCACGCTAGAATTGGTAAGCAATTGTACAACGGCGGTGTAAATTTAGAAGCCTTTCAACGCTGCACCGAAAACACCAAACACAAATTATACTACAACGGCGACATCACTTCGGTTGCCAAGTTGAGAGAAATGCAAGAACGTTTCCCGAGTATTGATCATTTCATGATTGGTCGTGGTTTAATTGCCGACCCGTTTTTGCCGAGCATGATTAAAAACAACACGTCAGAATATCCTGCCGATCGCTGGCAAATCTTCAAAGAATTTCATGACACGATTTACCAAGAATACGATGCCGCCCTTTCCGGCCCAACACCTATCAAAATGAAAATGTTGGGTTTTTGGGAGTATTTTTCTGCTTCGTTCTCCAACCCACAAAAGACGTTGAAAAAGATTAAGAAGGCTCAAAATCCAAGAAGTTATGTGGAAGCGGTGAAGGAGATTTTTGGTGGGGAGAGGTAAAATTTGTCAGATTTTTATCTAATAATCATTTTTTATTATATTTGACATGAATTAAGTTTACTATATAATCCATTCAAAATACAAAATCATGAATATAACTAAAGAAAGAATTTTACAAGCCATTCAAGAATCTGAATACATTTTAACATCAACTCACAATAAGCTCTGTCTTCCAATTATCAACAGAATTTATAAAAAAATGATAAACGGAATAAAATTTGACGACATCAAAGTATGTGACTCAACAATTATTGACGGACATCATCGGTATATAAGTTCTATTTTAGCTAATATGAAATTGGAAGAAGCTAAATCTTCAAAAACGAGTGCAACAATTGAATACGATTGGTTAGATATCGAATTTGTTGAAGAAGAATGGGACACCAAAGATAAAATACTAAGATTAAATGAGTTAGACGCTCTTTACAACAACATTTCTTTGGAAAAAATTATTGAACTAACAAAATAATTATAGTATTTTTGTATCATGTTATTATATTTAGACATAGATGGAGTTATGGTACCTGCCAATTCATGGCGAAAACCCGAAATTTTAGAAGACGGTTTCCCTGCGTTCAGTTCAAATGCCGTTCGGTCGCTTGATAGAATTATTGCTAGTTCAAGTGCTAATATTGTATTGACAACTTCTCACAAATACAAATACACGTTAAAAGAATGGAACAATATTTTTAAACGAAGAAATATCAACGTAAATAAAATTACGCGACTTCCAAAGAATCCGAATCATTTGAATCGAAAAGATGAACTTTTAAGTTGGTTTACCACCAAAAATTTAAGCGAAAATTTCATTATCATAGACGATGATAAATCTTTAAATGGTTTACCCGATTTTTTAAAAAGCAAATTAATACAAACGAGTGGTTCTGTTGGCTTAACAGAAAGTCTAGCCGATGAAGCGTTGGATAAAATTAAAATGTATTAAAATTATACTTTCACAATATGAAAAGTTAATTGGAGATTATTTCAATTAACTTTTTTTATTGGTAGACAATGCTGGTTTTTTAAGAATACTTCTCCACTTCCTTCTCCAACCCACAAAAGACGTTGAAAAAGATTAAAAAAGCTCAGAATCCGAGAAGTTATGTGGAAGCGGTGAAGGAGATTTTTGGTGGGGAGAATTAAATTATTTTTGGTTATATTTGAAGGAATATTGATGATTTATTTGAACAATAAAATAATTTTGGAAACAAACGTATTGTTTTTTCAGACTGAGATATAAATTTATTACAATATTAAAAGAAATATTAGAAAAACTATAAACAAAGTATATGAAATATAAAGATAAATGGCAATTATTGCTTGGAGAGATGAGATTCCGAGAAAAATCACCAACTATTCCTTCAGATGGAAGAAATCCATTTGAAAATGATTATGGCAGATTAATTTCTAGTGCTCCAATTAGAAGATTACAAGATAAAACTCAAGTTTTTCCTTTGGAAAAAAGTGACTTTATAAGGACTCGATTAACACATTCTTTGGAAGTTTCATACATTGCTAGTTCAATCGGTCAAAGTATTGAAAAAATATTGTTAGATAAAAAGGACATAACAATTAATGAAAAGGGATTGTTGAGTTCCTTATTAAGAGTTTCTGGTTTAATTCATGATTTAGGAAATCCTCCTTTTGGACATTTTGGTGAAGAAGCTGTTCAAAAATTCTTTATAGATTATTTTATAAAAAAAGAAAAAGAAGGGAAAGGACATCTTCTCAATGAATTAGAAAAATCGGATTTTAGAAATTTTGATGGTAATGTTCAAACTTTAAGGATTTTATCTAAATTATATTATTTTGGAGATGAATTTGGCTATAATCTTACATATTCTAGTCTTTCCTCAATAATTAAATATCCTTCTAATTCGGTTGAAGGAAATAAAGGAAAATCAAGTTCGGAAATTGCAAAAAAGAAATTTGGTTATTTTGTTACAGAAAGGGAAACTTACAATGAATTAAACAAACATCTTAAAACTAATAATAGAAGAAGCCCAATAGTTTATTTATTAGAAGCCGCAGATGACATCGCTTATAGTGCAGCTGATATTGAAGATGGTATTAAGTTGGGAATAATTAATATTTTTGATGTTAGAGATATATTTCTCAAGAATCTTACTGTAAATAAAGATAGTGTAATTGCTAAAATTGATGAGCTGATTAAACTGTATTCTGAAAAAAACTTAAATAAATCTATAATAATTCAGAAGTTTAGAATTCATACTCAAAGAATTATGATTGAAGAAATAATAAATTCTTTTGTCGATAAATATGATGAAATAATAAATGGAGAATTAGAAGAAGAAATTATAGATATTTCAAAAGCTGCTGATATAAGAAAGGCTTATAAAAGATTACAATATAAAGTTTTTGATGACAAAAATATTGTTAAGAAAGAAATTGCAGGTTGGGAAGCTATATATGGTTTATTGAAAATATTCACTAAAGCTTCAGAAAGTCCAGATTTTAAACCCGAAGGAAACACTTATGAATCAAGATTATATAAAATGATTTCTTTGAGTCATAGAATCGTTTTTGAAGAAGTTGAAAGTTATGAAAATGAAGAATACAAAAAGCTTCAATTAATTGTTGATTTTATTACAGGAATGACAGATAGTTATGCAATTAACCTATACCAAGAACTAAAGGGAATCAAATTGTAAAAAGTATGTATCAAGAACATTTTGACATAAAAAAAGAATTTTATAATCATTTTCATCATCAGATGACGAACGAAAATATTATGCCTTTTTTTTATGAAATATTTGTTTATGGTACAGCATATATTGTTGGGGGCTACTTCAGAGATTTTATTAATAAAAAAAAATCAAGAGATATTGATATAATTGTTGATTTAGAAAGCGAATTGCTAATTGAAACTATTAAGAATTACAACTTTAATTACCAAATTAATAGACATGGCGGTATTAAATTAATCCATAATAATATAGAAATAGACATATGGAATTTAGACAATAATTGGGCTTTCAAGAATAACCTAGTAAAATTGAATGAAGAAGATAAATTAAATAGTATTGCAAAAGGATGTTTTTATAATTATGATGCACTTGTTATCAACTTACATAACTTTTCATATAGTTTGAGATTCTATAACGATTTTATTGAAAGTAAAAAATTAAATATTTTACAAGAACGCTCAATATATAAAAATTTGAATCCAACAACAGAAGCAAACATTCTTAGAGCATTTTTCTTAAAAGATAATTTTGAAATTTCGTTCTCTGACAATACATTTTATTATTTGTCAAAAAAAATAGGAGCATTACAAGATAAATTTGGTGATGATTATTTTAATAGACTGGTTGAAATAAAAAGAAATTATCCAAAATATAATAGCCTAACTATCGAAAAATTAAAAATGTATATTATTGAATTAAAAACAAATGATTTGCCAAATAATCAAATGATTTTAAATCTATAAATTACCCACGCTCCACAAACGTCTCTGACTTTGCGGTTTTTCATAAATCAAACGACTGGAGAAGCTGGAAAACGACATCGATAATTTAGAAGAAATTGTCAAACCACCTATTACCGGCCGCTTTTATTTTTTACTTTAAACTTTTCAAACTTATCTCCATTTTGTTTGTAAACGCCATCATTATCTGTTCCTAACCAAAGAATACCGTTTTTGTCTTGGTAGATTGAAACTAATAAAATATCTTCTATTTCACTAATGATTTCAAACTTTGAAAGTGTTTTTCCATCATATTTCGAGACACCACCACTATAGGTTGCCATCCATAAATTTCCTTTATTATCTGATAATCCGGAATTGAAATAGTGAGGATGGTCTTTTTCAATTCCTTTTAATTTTTCATACGCTGATCCGCTTGCTTCGATTTTATATTTGCTTTTAAAATTGCTCAACCAAAAATACCCATCTTTGTCTTGAATTATTGAGCGAACTGCTGGAACTCTTCCATCTGGAAGTGTGGAAAGTTCTTTTTCATCAAACCACAAAAACGATTTTCCATCGTATCGAAAAGCACCAGCTACAAACGTTCCAAACCAAATATTTCCGTCTTTGTCTTTATTTACGCCATAAACTGAATAAGGATTATTACGATTAAAAGGGCTGATTAGCGTGTCAATTCCAAACGCTTTTTTTAAATCTTGTCGTGGTAATTTTAATTCATAAAGTGAATCACCATCATAACGATATAAATCGTTTGCATTGTAGAAACCAAACCACAAGTCATTCGGTTCGAGTTTCCATTGATTATGAGACGATCTTATTACTTTTAAAGTGGTAAATTTCCTTCCGTCAAACTTGCTTATTCCTTTGTGTGTTTCGATGTATATATTTCCGTCAATATCCTCTTGAATACCACGTATTGAATCGTTCACTAATCCGTCTACTGTTGTAAATTGTTTCAGTTCGTTTCCGTCAAAATGATAGATACCTTTTCCATCACTTCCAAACCAGTACTTTCCTTTTGAGTCTTGAAATATTCTCCAAATTTTAGTATGAAGTTCAGAAGCTGATTTACCGATTTCTAACGTTTCTGTTTTAGTCTGTTTTTGTTCAGATTTCTTTTGCCCATTGCAAGAATGGAAGTTACTTGATACAAAAATTAGTAAAACGATTGTTATTGAGTTAATTTTCATTTCTGTTTTTCTGATTTTGTTTTAAAGCTACCCAAGGCTCCCCTAAGTATTCTTTGATAGCACACTGCTCTGCGAATATCTCTGACTTCGCAGCAAATAATCTTTTCAAATTTATATAAATGTATTTTCGTTACACAACTTTCGCTGAGATTCTTCCTTCATAAGGCACGAGAGCTTTGCTCGAACTGGCGAAGCAATGACAAAACTGTGTAAAAACTGCGATTAAAAACCGACAACAGTTAACCGACAACAGATAACAGACAACAGACAACTTAACACCCATCCATCCTTACACTTAACTTCCCATCCACATTCGAAAGAATAAAAAACACTTTCTCCATCGTGCAACGCGGTTCAATCGTAAATTGAATATGTGCAGGCACTTCAAAATTTTCTTTAGAAAGCACTTTCAACGTTTGTTTGTAGTTCGTGTTTTGGCGAACAAAATTAACCAAACCTTCTCGCTTGTCATTTTCTTCTTTAGATAAAGGCAATTCACTAATTGTTCCTTTGGCTATCAATTTTTCAGGTTCGGTGAGTACAATCGTAAATTTTCCTGAAAAATCTCTTTTCGCATTAGGTGAAATAAAATACGAATCCTTTTTCAAAATCATTTGAATAGATAAGACATATTCATCGTCACTTTGTTTATCTACTCGAATGATGGAGGTGTAAAGTGCATCTTCTCGCACCACATCATCGCTAAAATGAGTTTGTCCGACATATACGCTGTCAACAGCTTTGGTGTTTTGAGCCATGTCTTGTGAGTTTACTTCCGCACAATTGTAATTGAACGAAAGAAGTACTAATCCAAATAATAACTTGTTGTTCATGATTGATGATTTTAATGATTTATAATAAAATAATAGATGTTCTATTTTTTAATTTGTTATGTATCAAATTACCACGGTCCATTTCTAGTAACATTTACAAATGCATTGTTTTCAAAACGATAAGCTCCTTTAAAACCAACAAACCAAAGTCGCTCTTGTTGGTCTTGGTAAATTTGAAAAGGAAAAGGCCTAAAATCACCTTCCTTAATTTGTATTTTATTGAATGTTTCACCTTTATAACTGTAGATATCACGCTTATTCGCAGTAAACCAAATCGTACCGGTTTTGTCTTCAAAAATGCAGCCTACTCCTTCATCCTTACCCAATAACTTTTCAGTGATACTTTTAAACGTAGTTCCATCATAGAGAAAAAGTCCGTTTACGGTGGAAATCCAATACGTTCCATCTGCTCTTTCAATAATTTGATTCACAAAATTGGAAAGCAATTGTTCTTTTGCTGAAATATTTGTTAATGTCTTTCCGTCAAAACTATACGCTCCACCGTTGGTGGCAAACCACATATTGCCTTTGCTGTCTTCGGTGATGGAATGAATCATTTTAGTAGTGCTAACTCCAAAGTTTGGATTTACTTTTCCTTCCGGAATTTCAAACGGAGTAAATACTTTGCCATCAAAAGTAAAGACACCTTGTGTAGTTCCAATCCAAAGCGTTCCTTTTGAGTCCATTAGCATGCTCCAAAGTCCGCCGGTTGTCAGGATATCTTTTTCATGATAATTGGTAAAATACGTTCCGTCATATTTAGCAATTCCACCGCCATAACCAATCCAAATCGCACCTGTTTTGTCTTCAAGGATCACATGAACAGTTACTCCTTGCCCGATACGATTTTTAAGATCAAAGTAAACAAGTCCATTTTTGTCTTTTCGACAGAGTCCGCTTTGTGTGCCGAACCAAAAGTTTCCTTTTCTATCTTGAAAAACTGTTCGAACAACACCACTGATTTGGTTTCCCTGGTAGTCTTGGTCATGTACGTCAACTCTAAATTCGGGTAAAGTTTCTGCTTTTAAACTTATACTATCAGCATGTATTTTCGTTTGTTCAGGTATAAATTTTAATGATGTAGCGTTTTTTTCAATTTGCCCGGCACAAGAAGTTATAAACAATAAACATATTGATAAAAAAAATGATTTTAAAATAAGATAATGTAATTGCTTGTTTCTCATAATTGATTTCATATTAGTATAAAGTTTATGTTAATAATGTTTCTTCATCCGAACAAACTTGATGTAAAACTACCCCAATCAATTCATTGAAATGCAAAAAAAATGTAAAAGAAGTGTCAACAGTTTTAAAAAATCACAAAATTGTATGTTATTTGCAGAACTTATGAATCAACGAAAAATTTATTTTTACGGTAGTCTTTTGATTGCCATTTTATCAGCTCTACTTCTTCTCACTTCTCAAAATAATAAGGAAGCATTTACAGCATTGACAAAAATTGCCTTGCGAGATGTGGGCAATAAATTGTTGTTAGCCAATGGTGATAGTACTTCGCTCATTTTACCGGTAAAGAAAATAGAACAGTCAAAGTACCAACTTACATTTGAAAAAGAACTAATCATTCATCCGGACAGTTTAGTCTCCATTGTAGAAAAAAGTTTCAAAAAAGCTAATCTCTCACCACTTTATCAAATTGAAGTGAAACAATGTCAAGATTCTGAAGTGTCCTATAGTTATCAAAAAAGTAATGCGTTAATTCAAGATATTATCCCGTGTAGCGGAAGGATAATACCAAAAAAATGCTATTCAATTGAAGTACAATTTTTAAACGTAAAAACCAATACAACACAATACTATTGGATAGGTTTACTTATTGTTAGCCTAATTTCATCTTTTGTTTTCTTCCCCAAAAAGAAAAAAACGAAACAACTTGATTCCACTAACGAACGTTTTATTCCGTTGGGCAAATTTCAGTTTTATCCTGAAGAAAGCAAATTACTATTGTCCTCAAATGAAATCAGTCTTTCTAAAAAAGAAGTGGAATTATTGACGCTTTTTGTAGAAAATCCAAATAAAATCATCAAACGTGAAGAACTTTCCAAAAAAGTTTGGGAAGATCACGGTGTTTTTGTGGGGAGAAGTTTGGATACGTACATTTCCAAATTACGAAAAAAATTGAATGGTGATGAAAGTATTAAGTTGACGAATGTGCATGGGATTGGGTATGTTTTGGAAGTTAAGGAAACTTAGCTTTTCTATTCAGTGAACATCTATACTGAGATTCTTCCTTCGTCAGGCACGAGAGCTATGCTCGAACTGGCGAAGCAATGACAAAATTGAGTAAAAACTAAAACTTAAAAATAGAACACGGATTTGACGGATTTGCTTTGCAAAACGCAAATTTTCACAGATTTTGATAGCTTCGCTATAATAGATAAAAAACGGATTCGTTTGGTGAAACAATTTCTTCTTTAGCACGAATCAACCTGAAACCTGAAACAAACCTACCTCGTAAACACCAACCTATCCCCCTTACTCAAATTCCCATCAAACGCATACCCTTCATAATTAAAACCTTTTAAATCATCAATCGTTTCTGCATTCGTATCGATGATGTATCGCACCATCATGCCTCTCGCCTTTTTGGCAAAAAAGCTAATCATTTTTAATTTTCCGTCTTTATAATCTTTGAATTCGGGTGTGATCACGGGGACTTTCAAAGCTTTCACATCCACCGCGTCAAAATATTCATTACTGGCTAAGTTGATAAAAAGTTCACCTTTTATCAGTTCTTTATTCAGTTCTTTAGTTATTTTTGATTTCCAAAATTCATATAAGTTCTTGCTTTTACCAATCGGAAATTTAGTTCCCATTTCCAATCGATACGGCTGCATCAAATCCAACGGTTTCAACAAACCATACAATCCGGAAAGAATACGGAGTTTGTCTTGCAAAACGTCTAATTTTTCAGTTGGTAAGGTTTTAATATCCAAACCAATATAAACATCGCCATTAAAAGCATAAATCGCTTGTCGAGAATTTTCAGCAGTAAAATTATCCAAATCACGTTCTTGGTTGCGTTGCCAATTCAAATCGGCCAATTTATCTGAAATGTCCATTAATTCCATCAATTGCTTTGGTTTTTGCTTTTTTAATTGACGGTTAATCATCGCTGCTTCTTTCAGAAAGCATAAAGTAGTGGATTGATTGGTTGGCAGCGGACTTTCGTAATCCAATGATTTGGCTGGAGATATAACGATTTTCATAATTGTTTGATTTGTTTTCTCGCAAAGACGCAAAGTCGCCAAGTAAAGTCTCGCTTTTTTGCGTCTTTGCGTCTTTGCGAGAAAATGATGCGTTCAAAAATACAAATTGATTCCCGAAAATCATATACGAAAAAATGGAAAGTATTGATTGTAGCATCAACGAAAATTATATCGTTGATTCCTGCATTTAAACGAAAAAAATAGGTGTTACCAATATCATTTTCTAACTTTGAGTGTAAATCGCTTCTAAATGAGAAACTTATCCTTCAAAATACTACTTTTTCTTTTGCCAATTTTTGCAATTGGACAGACGCATTTTGATGATGTTTCCGCAGTTTCAATGCAGAGCAACGAATTAAAAGGGAATTCCATCCTATTTAACAGTCAAAAAATTCGTGAAGCAAAAAATGCCGGAATGGCTTTTCTTTCGTTTGAAGTAAAAAAAATTGAACTCGATTATACGGAAGAACTCATTCCTACCTCCATCGAAAAAATTCAATTAAAAGAAAATCATTGTCTTATTACGTTTAGTGCTCCAAGCAATTGCGGTTATTCTTTTTTAGGCGAAATTGAAATTGTGAACGATACCCTAAACCTCATCTATCAAGGTTACGGAAATAATTGTTTCGGAAATTGCTTGTTTTCTTTTCAATATGAAATTCAAAAAGATATTTCGAATGAAAACATCCTGAACTTAAAGTATTTTATGATAAATGGTAACCTTTCTACCAAAACAGAATTAAGCAAAAAACTTGTGGATTAAATCCAAAACCAAATCAAATTGTTCTTTTTTGGTCAACGTTGAATTATCAATTTCAATCGCATCATGGGCTTTCACCAAGGGAGAATCATCACGGTGCGTATCAATATAATCTCTTTCCTGAACGTTTTGCAAAACATCTTCGTAGGAAACATTCTGACCTTTTTCTTCCAATTCATCAAAACGGCGTTTGGCTCGCGTGTGAGCACTGGCGGTCATGAATAACTTCAATTCCGCATCCGGAAAAACAACTGTTCCAATGTCACGGCCATCCATCACAATGCCTTTATTTTTACCCATGGCTTGTTGTTGCTCGACTAATTTGGCTCTCACTTCCGAAATTTCGGCAACTTTGCTAACCAAACGAGAAACTTCTATGGTGCGGATTTCATTTTCCACATTCACATCATTCAAAAACATTTCGGCAAAACCCATAGAAGCATTAAACTGAAAACGAAGTTTTATTTCCGGCAATTTTTTAATCAAACTTTCTTTGTCTAAAAAATCTTCTGCAACCAACTTATTTTGCATGGCAAAAAACGCAACAGCACGATACATCGCACCCGTATCCACATAAACATACCCTAAATGATTGGCTAATTGTTTGGCTAACGTGCTTTTTCCTGTAGATGAAAATCCGTCGATGGCAATGGTAATGTTATTCATTTTTTTCTGAGTTGCTGAGTCGTGAGTTACTGAATTGCGAAGATACGTTTTTTCAAAAATCAATGGCAATTTCAACTTCAAAAATCAATAACAATTTCAAAATTCAAGGTTTTTCAACCTTTTAAACTTTAAACCATAAACTTTTAAACTAATTTTTAAGTGGGCGTTACCCTCCGCAAGCTACGGGTCGGGCTATCCGTTCCCGCTTTTTTTGGGCTGTTTTAAAAAAAACAGCCCAAAAAAGAGCTCCACTACTATCCCTAACGCAAATGAGTGCTAGGAAGAGATTTATTTTTAAAATTGAATTTGATTCTGTAATTTAGTTTTAATTTATTAACCTAATAATTAGTAAATGCCAACAATAACTACCAAACTAATTCGATACAAAGGAGAAAAAAGAATCGCTATTTATTTCGAAAAAAATGCTGAATTAATTCAACGAGTAAAAAAATTAGAAGGAATTCGCTGGAGTTCAACACTAAAAGCTTGGCATTTACCTGACAATGAAGCAAATCGAATTCGATTTAAAATCGTTGAAAATCTGCCATCTGCTGAAGGTCTTCAACAAATTGAATTGTTTAAAAAATACCTTCTTTCCAAAAGGTATAGTGAAAACACTATTAAAACCTATTCCGAAGCATTAAAATCATTCCTAACGTTTTTTAGAGATAAAAAAGTATCAGAAATAGATAATCAAGATGTTATAACCTACAACAATGAATTCGTTTTAAAAAACAACCTTTCCTCCTCTTATCAAAACCAAATAGTAAATGCGATTAAACTCTATTTTAGTTCGATACAAGATAGAAAAATTGAAATAGAAAAAATTCACAGACCAAAATCAGAAAAAAAACTGCCCAATGTTCTGAGTAAAGAAGAAGTCAAATTAATCTTAGAAGTACATAGCAATTTAAAACATAAAACGATGCTAAGTTTAATCTATAGTTGCGGATTGCGTTGTGGCGAATTGGTAGCATTAAAGCCAATTCACATCGATTCTAAAAGAAACATCGTATTGATTAAAAATGCAAAAGGAAGAAAAGACAGAATAGTTCCTTTAAGTCCTAAAATTTTAGAGATGTTACGAGAGTATTACAAACTCTACAAACCTATTACCTATTTATTCGAAGGTCAAAATGCAGGAACTCCTTATGATGAACGGAGTTTACCGCAAGTATTAAAACAAGCTTTAAAAAAAGTTGGTATTACAAAACCAGTTACTTTGCATTGGTTGCGACATAGTTATGCTACACATCTTTTGGAAAGCGGTACTGACTTACGTTATATTCAAGAATTACTGGGACACAACAGTAGCAAAACAACGGAAATTTATACGCACGTTAGCACCAAAAGTATTCAGCAAATAAAAAGTCCATTTGACGATTTGTAAGAATATAAATAAATTGTATATTTGAATAAAATACGCTACAAAGTAGCGGGTATACAACTAGTTTTGGGTGTATAACCGCTACTTTGTAGCGGGTATAAACAAGTTGTGCGTCATTTTAGCTGAACGAAAACGAAATAGAAATTATAGATATGATATATACTGTTGAAAAAGCAAATTTAATCACTAAACAACTAAATAAATTTAAAAACAACTATGCTTTTATGGTAGCTGGACAATTTGCTAACATAGAATTCTGGATTAATGAAGTAGAAACGGCAATAACGGCAATCGACGAACATAATATTCGATTTACGAAAATGTATGATGCACAAGAAAAATGGATAGATGAAAAAAACGTAAGAATTCCTGACTATTGTTATATTTGTAATGGCATATGTGAATTAAGTAACGAACATTACAAAAAGCCAGAACTTCCAAAGCAAAAATCAACGAATGATAAAAACGATTCTCGAAAAGATTTGATAAATGCTATGTATTATTTTTTAGTTCGTTGTCTAAAATTAGAATTATTGAATGAAGAACTATTTAAAGAATATTGTAATCGAATTGGAACGAGTATTGACCCAAATGATTTGAAATAAAAAAACGAACGCACAATCGAGTAGACTGCCCCACTAGAAACTAGCAGGGAGAGCCTCTCACACCACCGAGCATACGGGTCACGTACTCGGCGGTTCGCAAAGAGATGGGTTGAGTTGAATGTAGACTTCCGTTAAGGATTCGTATCCCTTTTGTTTCAAGCGTTTCAAAGTAATAGTTGTTCCTAAAATCGGACTTTGAGCAATCGCCCAACCACCTTTTCGAGTTCTGCTCCACATGTAGGCATGGTCTTGGTCAACCCCCAATCGAATCAGGTTTTTCCTTTTCCTTTCGGGTTTCTTCCAATCGTGCCAGATGCAATACCGCAGTCGGTTGCGTAGCCAACCGTCAATGTCTCGTACTTTTCCCATGATATTGGTTCCTCGAAAATAGTTTAACCATCCTCGTTGGATTTCCTTTATCTTGGTGATACGTTCTTCTAGTTTGGCTGGGGTAGTTTTGCGGGTGATGCTTTTGAGTCGTATCTTTAGGTTTATCCATGCCTTTTCGGCTACTACGAGTTGGTATTGATTCTTACTTCCTTTATTGTAAACGGGCACAAACCCAAAGCCAAGTAACGTAAAGTGAGAGGGTTTTCTAATGCCACTCTTTTCTTTGTTAATGGTTAGTTTGAGCTTGTTCTTGAGGAACTTTTCAATCACTACTCTGGTAGCTTTCGCTTGATTGTGGCTCTTGCAGTAGATACTAAAATCATCAGCGTATCGAACGAATTTATGTCCTCGTCGGGTCATTTCTTTATCCAATTGATGGAGTAAAATGTTCGACAGTAGCGGACTTAAAGGAGAGCCTTGTGGTACACCTTTTCTACGTTTTCGTAGCTTTCCATTGATTTTAATCGGTGCTCGAAGCCATTTGCGAATGAGTTGCATCATGGTTTTGCATTTCACTTTTTGAAATACCAAATTCAATACTAAACAATGGTCAACTTCATCAAAGAAGTTTTTCAGGTCAATATCCACAATGTGGTTCAATCCTGAATGAATGTAGTCCCGTGCTTGTCCAACGGCTTGTCGGGCATTTTTGTTGGGTCTAAATCCAAAACTGTTAGGTTTGAATTCGGGTTCAAATAAAGGTGCGATGCTTTGTGATACCGCTTGTTGCAGTACTCGTTCGCTTGTTGTGGGAACGCCCAGTAAACGGGTTTTTCCGTTTCCCTTTGGAATTTCGATTCCTAGAATGGGTTGAATTTGATAGCTTCCTTGTTTGATTTCCGTTATTAGCTGGTCTTTCTTTTCTGCGAATACCTTGCGGAGTTCTTTTGTGGAAATACCATCAACACCTGCACTACCTTTGTTGGCAATGACGTGTTCCAACGCTTTTTGGAGATTGTAAGGATGTACTACTTTTTCAATCATTTTAGTTTAATCTGTCCCGAATAATTCGGGATTAACCTGTTTTCGTTGAATAAGGCTACTATGTGTTCCTTTAATCATTGAAAACCTCTCTACGTTCAGTCCTTCCTTGTTTGTGAGTCCTATGCGGTGTCTATTCGCACCTCGTTGCTTTCAAGTACTATGACCTCTGCTGACTTCTCTTTGTGACTAACTCGTAATCTAAGAGACCTCCCCTGGTAACCGCTTTTTCCTTCCTCCAATGCCTGCGTCATCTACAAATTAAAGTTTTGGTAACCTTTGGACGTTGCGTTGCTGTGGACGCTTATCCGCTTTAACTTGCCTCTTATGACGTTTCTGTTTGTCAGTACCGGATTTTGTAGTCCTGCTTCCTTCAGTGCATACCTCACGATAAACCACCTTGCAGCTTACTATACCTTCGAAACGTTACTCTCGCGGTTAAGGGACTCACACCCTCTGGAAAAATAACACCCCGAGAATTAGTTTTTGTAATCCAAATTTGTATTTTTGAACTATTTGAAAAGCTTTCGGGGTGTGTCCTGCGGATGCTGGGCACACACAACGGTTTGCTTCAATGGCTACTTCCGGATTTTCCGTAGGAAAATCCGCTGCTGAATGGAATGTTTTGTTATATTTGTAATGGCTTGGTGTTGGCTCAACGCCACTGAGAGCAAGCCGCGAAACGTTATAGCCAATTGTAGAACGAGACCGCAAAACAAACAGACAAATTGAACTGGATAGACAAAATAAAAGAGTTGACAACTAAGCAGGACAAATCACCCGAACTGAAAAAAGGAGAGATAAAACAAATTCTCATTCAGGCGGCAAGTGAAGTTTTGCCTGACTTTGAATTTTTAGAATATAAAAATAGTTGCTACTCATTTCAACGACTAAGACAGGTAAACAATTTGACAGTTTACGAAATACTTCACATAATTTTTACACTTAAAGACAAGAACTTTGCTTGCTCAATTGCCTCAAGATTAAACCCTGAATATGTTTTTTCTAACCAATACAACATTGGACTTATAAATCCGCATAAAGACCTGAAAGTATTGCGACATAATTCAGGTGCATTAAATATTGAAGACGCTTATTATTTTCACAACGGACAAGTTGATACGACAATAAAAACTGTGAAGGAAATTTTTGGCGACTTTAAAAACTGCGGACTTCCATTTCTTGACAAACAAGCTGAAAGACTAAAATCTAATTCAATAGTCAAACGTGGCTTTAACTTCATAGAAGATTTAAAAACTGACAAGCAACGTCTGAAAACGGAAATCACAGATGAACTAAATAAAGGTGGACTTTTGCTTTCGAGTCTCAAACACCCAATATATGTTGACCTTAAAGAAAATTTGCAATCAGTTAGCGGACAAACTAAGGAAGACAGACAAAGTATACCGAAAACAGCCCACGAATTATTAGAAATATATTGGACGAGATGAAAATAACAACTGGCTATAATCGAGTAGACTGCCCTGCCAGAAACTGACAGGGAGAGCCTCTCACACCACCGTACGTACGGGTCTCGTATACGGCGGTTCACAAAGAGATGGGTTAAGCTGAATGTAGAGTTCTGTTAAGGATTGGTATCCTTTCATTTTCAAGCGTTTTAGCGTGATGGTTGTTCCCAAAACAGGACTTTGAGCAATTGCCCAACCGCCTTTTCTCGTCCTGCTCCATGCGTAGGCTTGGTCTTGGTCAACACCTAGTCGTAGGAGGTTTTTCCTCTTCCTTTCGGGTTTCTTCCAGTGGTGCCAGATGCAATATCGCAGTCGATTTCTTAGCCATCCATCTAAATCCCGTAGTTTGCCCATGATACTTGTGCCTTGAAAATAGTTTAACCATCCTCTTTGCACTTCTTTTATCTTTGCAATACGTTCTTCAAATGTGGCTGGTGTGGTTTTTCGGGTAATACTTTTTAGTGTTTCTTTGAGTTTTTTCCATCCTTTTTCTGCTACGATGAGTTGATATTTGTTATTGGTTCCCTTTTCGTATGTAGGTACAAACCCAAATCCTAAAATCGTAAAGTTAACAGGTTTTCTAATCCCGCTTTTCTCTTGATTGATGGTGAGTTTGAGTTTGTTTTTCAGGAACTTTTCAATTACAACTTTTGTAGCTTTCGCTTGATTTTCGCTCTTGCAGTAGATGCTAAAATCATCGGCATAACGAACGAATTTGTGTCCTCGTCTTGTCATTTCTTTGTCCAATTCATGGAGTAAGATGTTTGATAGTAAAGGACTCAATGGACTTCCTTGTGGAACTCCTTTTCTTCGTTTTTGTAGTTTTCCCTTGATTTTAATAGGTGCTTTGAGCCATTTCCGAATGAGTTTTAGCGTCATTTTGCATTTCACTTTCTTGTAGATCAGATTCAATAACAGACAGTGGTCAACTTCATCGAAAAAGGTTTTCAAATCGGTATCTACAATGTAGTTGAGTCCTTGATGGATATATTCCAAGGCTTGTGCAACGGCTTGTCGGGCATTTTTGTTGGGTCTAAATCCAAAACTACTGCTCTTAAATTCGGGTTCAAACAACATAGCGATGCTTTGACTTACTGCTTGTTGCAGTACTCGTTCGGTGGTGGTGGGAATACCCAATAATCGGGTTTTTCCGTTTCCTTTTGGAATTTCGATTCCTAAAATGGGTTGAGTTTGGTAGTTTCCTTGTTTAATTTCTTCAATAAGTTGTAGTTTCTTTTCTGTAAAAACATTGCGGATTTCACGTGTTGAAACACCATCGACTCCTGCACTACCTTTGTTGGTAATGACTTGCTTCAATGCTTTTTGAAGATTGTAAGGATGTACTACTTTTTCAATCATTTTAGTTTTGTTTTAACCTGTTTTCGTTAAATAGGGCTATTCGCCGTGGCGAATTCCTTTACTTATTGAAAACCTCTTTGTGTTCAGTCCTTCCTTGGTTGTGAGACCTATGCGGTATCTATTCGCACCTCGTTGCTTTCAAGTACTATGACCTCTGCTGACTTCTCTTTGTGATTAACCCGTAATCTAAGAGACCTCCCCCGGTAACCGCTTTTTCCTTCCGCCTATCGCTGGTACATCTACATAACAATAATCTGATTTGCTGGCATGTTCAGAACACTGTTTTGGGCTTTATATTGCTGTGGATACTCACCCTTATTGCAATGTCTCTTATGTACTTTCTATTCGTCAGTACAGACTTTTGCCGGTTGGCTTCCTTCAGTGTATACCTCGCGGTAAACCACCTTGCCACGTGCTAATGGTTCAGATTGTTAGTCCGCCCATAAGGGACTCTCACCCTCTGGAAAAATAACACCCCGAAAATTAGTTTTTGTAATCCAAATTTGTATTTTTGAACTATTTGAAAAGCTTTCGGGGTGTGTCCTGCGGATGCAGGGCACACACAGCCGTTTTGCAAAAGCGGGGGTTTCGTGCTTCCATGAAAGTTAAGTGCTAAATTCAAACCTTGTGCATCTAATGAAGTTTAGTGCTGAAAATCCCCGCCTACACAAAGCCGCAAACACGTTGTGTGTGATCCAAAAATAACCCGAAAACTAATAAGAGTATGACAAAAGAACTTTATTGCTTATGCTGACATTTGAATACATTTTACTTGGACTAACCTATACAACACTTTTTATTTCAATTTTTTTACAATGGGTTTGCTATAAGCGTAACATTGAGAATATAGAAACGATTGCTTTTACAGTTTCGTTGTTGCTATTAATTGTTTCCATTAGTTTATCACCATTGTTCCCTGTGGGTGAAACCTCCAACATTTCTACTTTAATAGCTATGGTGTTGGTATCGATTACTACTTTCTTAAACACTTGGAGCGAAAGAAAACATTCGTTCAAAATTGTCTATAAAAGAGCTTATTTAACTTTTGCTACCTTATTACTAATCGTCATTTTTGTTACATATTTTTTAGACCATTTGATTGTCGCTCAAAATGCAGTAGTTGCTTTTTTAATTGGTTCTGTTTTGGGGGCATTAGGTTTGGCTCAATCTACTAAACCTATAAAAAGGTACTTACATCTTGAAAAGGTCAATAAAATATTCGGTTTGATATTTTTAATATTA
This sequence comes from Flavobacterium azooxidireducens, assembly GCF_023195775.1. Taxonomy (NCBI): domain Bacteria; kingdom Pseudomonadati; phylum Bacteroidota; class Flavobacteriia; order Flavobacteriales; family Flavobacteriaceae; genus Flavobacterium; species Flavobacterium azooxidireducens. The sequence continues at coordinate 3,287,711 of NZ_CP096205.1, read as the reverse complement.
GTACCAACTTACCTGATTTTCCACTATGGTTTTGAAAAAGAATACCAACAATTCCCGATTGGATTCTTGTTATATATCGCCTTTACACTATTGGCATTACATAAAATTTATGACGACTTACAACGCTTATCGCTTGTAAACAAAAAGGTTGAACCACAAAAACAACATTTTAAAAACTATTGTTTAACGGGAAGAGAAGAAGAAATCGCAAGACTATTGGTGCAAGGAATTACCTATCAAAACATTTCAGAACAATTATTTATATCGCTTCCTACCGTAAAAACCCACGCAAGCAACATTTACAAAAAGTGTAATGTAAAGACACGCCACGAACTTGTGTTTGTTTTAACTGCTTGATTATCAACACTCATACTTTGGTATGATATTTTGGTTTACAGCCAAAATCCACCTATTGCCCGATTGTGAGCATTACGCACCACCCGTAATTTTGCTTCAAAAAATAAAAAAATGAAGTACAAATTATTAGTCATCACATTCGTAGGAATTTATGCCATTCGGGCAAACGCTCAAAATTTGGCACTAAACTTAACAAGTACAGAAAGTCTGTTTTTTAACAAAGACTATTCTTCAGTAGTCAATTATACACAAAGGGATTCGGTCAAAAGTAAAAGCACTAAGTTCTTTATCGCTTACGATTTTGGGGAAGCTGCTTTTAACCAATTCAAATCGCTAGGTGGCGAGGTTGGCGTTCGCTTTATAAACAACCATCTTTTAAGACTTACTCACACCAATCTTCATTTGACGGAAAAGCATCTTTCATCAAGTTTTGCAAAGGCTGTTGACGGTAAAAACGTAAAAGGAAAGCAATTTGGCTTTGAACTATTCTATGACTTTCAAGTTTTTGTAAAAGGACTTTACATAGCTCCTTCTGTAGGGTATTATGAAAATGAGTACACACACACAATCCTTAATGAAAAACTTGAAAAATCTTCATTTACAGCAGGAACTGCAATCAGTTTTACTGAAAAGGATTTGTTCAATGTACAAGGCTTGTATTACAGAGTTTCAGTTCCTTTCAGGTTAAATTTTGACCCCATCAAGGAAACAAAACTGGGAGACACCACCATCAAAAACAATCTTTTTGATAACAACATTTGGCTTTTCGTAGGTTTTCAATTTTAATGAAATGAAAAAGAAAATAGCAATCATCGTATTAGGTTGCTTGTATGCTTTGAACATGCAGGCACAAGACACTACGGCACGAAAATATAGACTGGATTTTGCAAAAATGTATTTTGATGGTGGCGGAACTTATCTACCCTCTTTTACTGGACAACAGTTATTAAATGGACAATTAAGTGCATTTGAACATTCAGCAACACTTAACCCTTATCTAACTTGGGGTGCCTTTCACTTTTGGGGACATACCGAATTTTATGTAACCTTTCCTTTAAACCAATTGATGTTGCAAAAAAATGACCAAGCGAGTCATCAACTATTACACTCGGTGGCAACTGGTGCAAGACTATATCCTTGGGCAATGAAAGAAGGTAAAATACGCCCTTATATTGGTGCTAATTGGGGTGCCTTACAATTTAAACAAGAATTGAAACCTGATGAAAATCAACCTACACTTTCCAAAGATATAATGCTCAACTATGACGCTGGTGTAATGTACAATTACAAAAAAATTGCAGTTAGACTCGGCATCAATTATTTTTCAGACAACAAATGGAATTACCCTGTAAGTAAAATTCAAATGGCAGAAATTGAAACTCCACGAATGTCTTTTCAGATGGGTTTGCTTTACACATTTGATGTATCAAAAGATAACACTAAAGAAAATATTGATAAATGGAACAGTTACCCAAGGGTTTCAAAACTTTCGTACGATGCTAAAAAGTTTGGCGATTTCTTTGTTGGTATTGGTCCATCTATTTCGTTTTCACTTTCAAAATCAGATTATAATGCAGCCCATTTTCCGTACTTACAACAAAAACTTACTTCCAAAAGCTATTTTGACATTGCAGTAGGTTATCATTTTAATAAAGCAAACCTGTTTACAACAATGTCGTACCGAAACCCAAGCTATAAAACAGAAGGGCTTGGTTCTAGTCAATCCATTAAAAAAACTTCTTTAGCCATCGAAGTGAATAAATTTTTGACAGACTACTCTGGTTTTGCACCATACATAGGTATCAATGTAGCTTATGACAAGTTAGACTATGAACAAAATGTTGACGGTGTTAAAAAAATACAGACATTTACCGACCCCATAGAACCAGGTATTACTTTTGGCTGGGATATTGTGCCAGGAAAGACAAATGAAGCTCTTATACTAAGAACAAATTTGAGGTGGAATCCGTTTTCAAAGTTTGAATTGGAGGGAAAAAAATTTAATTTTAGCCAATTAGAATACAATTTAATTCAAGTGATTTTTTATCCTGAAAGATTTAGATGGCGAAAGAAATAGAAGAGTGGACTACATATCACGGATAACCTTTGCACAACCACTTCAAAAAACAAAATTTTCATAATAATCATAAAACAACAACCTCGTTTAATCCATTTTAAGCAAGCACAAAGGATATAAGTAATTGCTTGTTCTCGCCTACTTCTCAAAATCCTCACGAATTTTCAGTTTGGAGAATACTTGCAAAGTTAATTGCTTAACCACGCAACTACTCCTAGCCGAGATCGTTAAGAAATCATTTATCTCTACTTCCAAACCTTCTTCAAAACCCCTTTTATCAACCCATTAATATCTTCCGAAATCTTCAATTTAAAATTCAAAAGCCAATAAAACAAGGCAATTAAAACCGATTTCAATACAATATTCAGAATTGGGTGAAAGGAAAAATTCCAAAAATAAAAGACAACAAAAGTTACGGCGATAATTCCCAATGACACAATTGTTTTTTGGGTAAACGGAAACAAATCCATTTTAAAAACCACAAATAAAAATTTGGCTAAACTGTATAATCCAATGGAAATTAAAGTGGCAATGGCTGCTCCTTCAATTCCAAAATTCGGAATAAAATACATATTCAAACTTACAGTCAGAACCACCAAACACAATCCTAAAAACAAGACCGTTCGATAGTATTTTGAATTAAAAATGATAGAATTGTTATTTCCCAACATCAAATCAAAGAATTTAGAAAAGGAAATCAAAAACACCACCGCTACTCCACCGCTGTATTTTTCGGGTAATAATGCATAGACTTGGTGAATGTTTGTCAAAATTCCCAGCATAATAAATCCACCAATCACTTGCAAAGTGATAGCTGTTTTCTTGTATAAATCATTCAGTTCATCGTGCTTTTTTCTCGCCATCAAATCGGTCGTAATTGGATGCGTAATTTGGTGCATCGCCCGCATCGGAACAGAAATCGTCAACGCAATAAAAATCGCCACCGAATAATAAGCCGCTTCATTAATCGGAATGTATTGCCCAATCATAAACTTATCAATATCCAACAAAAGCACTGCAATACTGGAGGAGAAAATTATAAAAGACGAATAAACAATGACTTCTTTCTTTTCCTTTGGAAATTTCAAATGAAATTGTGGTTTTCTTACATTGAATGCAACCAATGCCATTAGAAACATCATCGTAAAATAAATAAAGACTAAGCTGTACACAAATTGCACATTGGATATCCAATCAAAATAAACCGCAAACAGAAAAATGCTGATGAAGATTCGAAGTAAAACTTCCTTCACAAAATTACCAAAAACGGATTTCAAATGGACTTTCACCCACGCATAAAAAATCTCAAAATAACCCATAAACAATCCAATGACCGGAATCATCCAAACGTAATCATGAATAATTGGATTTTTTTGTGAAAGCAACGTCGCAGTTTCTCCATAAAACAGAAACAAAATCAAGAAAATTGGAATGACTATCACGAAAGGCAAAACCAAAACTAAATTCAGAAATCGAGATTTTTCCTCTTCTGATTCATGCTCTGAATAAAATTTCACTAATGTATTTTGAATTCCAAACGCCATTAATGGCATCATAATATTGGCTGAAGAAAGTAAAAAAGCCGTTAATCCATAATAATCTTCTCCCAAAAAATGCGTGTACATAAACAATGCATTCGTAGCACCAATAGCAAAACCAATAAAGGTAATGATGGTGTTTTTGATGGATTGATTAACGACGATGCCCATTTTGGATTGTTGGATGGTTAGATTTTTGGATTATTCGATTGTTAGATTATTGGATTTTAGATTTTTTTGATTCTTTCATTCTAAACACGTCTTCACTAATTTTTCAGTTAAATTTTTTCTGCTGTAATATTGTAAGCCAATCGGATAAACCTTTAAATTATTTAGTTTATACAATTGATAATGAGCTAAAATTGTTTCTTTTACTTTTGATTTTTCGTCATACGTAAAAAACTGTCCGGTATTGGTTTCTTTCAAAATCTCCTCAAAATCGGATGCTTTTGGTCCAATCGCAATAATCGGACGATTGGAAACCATATATTCAAACAATTTTCCGGGAATAATGCAACGGGTTTCTTCTGAATCAATTTCAATTAACAACAACACTTGCGAGGTTCGTTGATGAACAACCGCTTCATCGTGAGAAACATATCCTAAATTAGTAACAAATTTAGTCAACTTAAATTCATCAATCGTTTCCAAAACATCCTGACTCACTTTTCCAATCAATTTCAATTGAAAATCAGTTGCAAATTCTTTGTTTTCTTTCACTAATTCTTTTAATGCTTTCCATAAAATTCTCGGGTTTCTGTCTGATAAAAACGAACCGATGTGAGCGATGGAAAATTTCTCATCTAATTCGGTTTTAGTCACTTTTTCTACATCATAACCATTAGTAATTACTTCAATTGGTTTTGAAGTTAGTTTTGCAAACTCATTTTTCGTAGTCTGACTGGTTACGATAATTTTATCGGCTGAATTGAGAACATTTTTTTCCAATTCTTTGTGTTTCTTTTCTGAATTTTCATTGAGCATCAATTCTTTGTGATAACCGATTGTTGTCCAAGGATCGCGAAAATCAGCAATCCATTTGACGTTACTTTGCTTTTTCAATTCCAAACCAATTAAATGCAAACTGTGTGGCGGTCCTGTTGTAATGATTGTTTCAATTTGATGTTTTTCGATATAATCTTTCAAAAAACTATTGAAGGTTTCACCCATAAAACGCGAGCATCGGGAATAAAAAAATTACCGCGAATCCAAAGCATTACTTTTTCAATCAACGATTGTTTCTTCTTGCTTGGAATGATTCCGGAACTGATTTTTTTAGTATTTTTTTGCGATAAAAAAGAAGCCCAGCGATACGGTTCTTTAATTTTTTGTTTGATGATGATTGCTTTGTCTGAAACTTGACCTAACAATTTTTCATCAACAATTGGATAAGTGGGATTTTCAGGAATATAAACGTGCGGTTCATACCCAAAATCCGGTAGATATTTCACGAATTTTAACCAACGTTGTACACCGGGACCACCGGCTGGCGGCCAGTAGTAGGTTATGATGAGGATTTTTTTAGTTTTTGGTTGCAAGATTTGGAAATGATTTATTAACTTCTTAAAAAAATATGACTTTATCGTGTCATTTCGACGAAGGAGAAATCACATAATATGAGTTTATCAAAAAGTTTTAATGTTTTTACGCAACTTTATGTGATTTCTCCTTCGTCGAAATGACACACATTAACTTAAATGATTTTTCTAACTATTTATTATTTCTTCAATCATTTTTTATTTGGATAAACTTTAGGTGCATTTTTTAAAGCATATGAGAGTTCCATTAATTTTAAGAAATTTTCAAGTTGTTGAGCATAAGAGAGTTTTTTTATTTCCTCAATTCTTTTTGCTTCTTTTTCTTTAGTATTTTCTTTATTTATATCGGATTCTTTCATTCTCTTTAATTATCTAAAAATCTATACTCTACTTTTTCTTTGTTTCAAAATAAATTCCACCAACCAAAAGCAACAACATTCCTATGGAACTGAATAATGCAATCGAACTTCCTTTTTTCACCACTTCCGGTTCAAATTTGAATTCAATCGTATGCTTTCCTGCCGGAATTTCTAATGCTCTTAAAACAAAATTGGCTCTAATTTGCTCCGTTTCTTTTCCATCAATCGTAATTTTCCATCCTTTTGGATAATAAATTTCAGAAAAAACGGCCAAACCTTTATTGCTGTTTTGAGAAGTATATTTTAGATAATTTGGTTTGTACTCTTCTAATGTGATGGTTGCTAAACTATCTTTTACAAACGATTTTGAACTTACAGATTTCATGAATTCTTTGTCTACAACCACATCATTTTTAGTGTCTAAACTATCCAAAGCACTGATTTCTTCATCAGCATTTTGAACTACTTTCACGTTACTCACAAACCAAGCATTGCCATTGACATTTGGATTTTGAAGAGGAATCGGCTGACCTTCTTCGGTGGTTTGAATGACATATTTCACATTCAACATATTCAACACCTGGATATTATTGTTGGCAATTTGATAATCGTATAATTGTTGAATACGTTGTGGTTTTACCGCACTATAACCGCCAATCGCTTTATGAAAATAGGATGTTCTTCCGCTAGCCATTCCTTGGCTTGGCTCAAAAACACGGAAATTTGGATCTTTATCTTCCAAAATTTGCAAATCGGCTTGAGTAGGCTGAAAAGGTTGATTTACTTGTCTTGCATTTACAAAATCATCAGCATTTACATAATTTTTATCAATCACACATAAATCTAAAACCATCAATGTTCCCACTAAAATAACCGCAAGAGTTTGTGACAATTTTTCTTTAATAAACAACCAAAAAAGAGCAAAAGCAACTAGTATTAACGCCATCGAACGAAGTAAATCGGAGGTGTACATAGCTCTTCTATCTTCCTTCAAAGCATCGATAAAAGGTTGACCAATTTCACCATACGCTTGTCTAAAATAACCATCACTTGCTGCAGAAAAATTAAACATTCCTTTACATACAAATAACAATGCTAAAACACCTAGTGCGATTGCCGATGATTTCCAAAGTGCTTTCCATTGTTCTTCTTTTTCATGTTTAAAAAATGAATACAATCCCAACACAGCTAAAACCGGAATACATAATTCTAAGATGACTTGTATGGAAGAAACCGCTCTAAATTTATTATACAACGGAAAATAATCAATAAAAAAGTCGGTTAATATCGGGAAATTTTTTCCCCAAGAAAGCATCAGTGAAAAAATAGCTCCTACTAAAAAAGCATATTTTAATTTTCTTTTTTCAGTGAACATTGCCAATACAAAAAGAAAAAACACAATGGCTCCAATATAAGCCGGAGCACCAACATAAGTTTGATCTCCCCAGTAGACACTTGCTCCATTTGCATAATCCAAGGCTTCACTTTCAGGAGCTCCTAAACCAACAAAAAACTCATACAAATTACTAGATCTGTCCAATTTTTCGTTACTAGCACCTCCAAATAATCGCGGTGCAATCAGATTAAAACTTTCGGCAATTCCGTAACTATATTCGGTGATGTATTCGTAGGTCATCCCCGATCTATTTTCTAATTTTTCGCCTTCTAAACCTATAGTCAATTCATTTTTACCTCTGGTACTAAATTCGGTATATTCGGCTGTAGCTAATAAATTGGTGGCATTAGCTCCTAATGCTAAAAGTCCCGCAATAGCAAAAACGCCAAAAGCAATTCCGATGTTTTTGAATTCTTTGGCTTTGATTAATTTATAAATATAATAAACGGAAATCACTATCAACAACAACAACAAATAATACGTCATTTGAAAGTGATTCGCTTGAATTTCAAGAGCTGCAGCAATCATGGTTAGCAATCCGCCAACAATAAATCGCTTTTGAAAAACCAATAAAACGCCTGCAATCACCATTGGCATATAGGCAATCGCATGAGCTTTGGCATTATGTCCAACACCCAATATAACAATAAGATACGTGGAAAATCCGAAAGCCAATGCTCCAAAAAAAGCTTTGAGCGGATCAACTTTTAAAACACATAAAAGAATATAAAATCCTAGGAAATATAAAAACAAATAATCCGCAGGGCGAGGAAGAAAACGTAAAAATCCATCGACAGATTTCACATAATTATGCGGGTATTTTGCTCCCAATTGATAGGTTGGCATTCCCCCAAAAGCGGAATTTGTCCAAAAAGGTTCTTCATTAAATTCAGCACGAAAATCGTTTTGTTCTTTCGCCATTCCGGTATATTGAACAATATCCGATTGCGAAATTTGTTTGCCTTGCAAAACCGGATAAAAATAAACTAGTGAAAGAATCACAAAACCAAAAAATGCTAAAAGATGCGGAAGAAATTTCTGAAAATACTTCATTCTGTTTTTTTATAAAATAAATATAAATTTAAGCGAAAGTAAACAAACTATTCCACTTCTTCATAATCGATGTACTCACCCACTTGCTTTTTAGGTTTCGGTTTTTCAAATGAAGCAGCTGAATTTTGTGATTGACTTGTATTTTGATTTGGATTATTCATTTGTTGCTTAAAATTTTGTTCGGCTTTTTGAACCATTTTTCTTAACAAGAAAGGCATTAATAAACGAGCTAAAATCTTAAAAGCATAGTAAATTCCAACAATAATTAAAATTGTTCTGATAAATCCAGGTACTGATGCTGTTTGCATAATTAATATTTTTGGTAAAAATAAGAAATACGTTAATCAAAATTAAACTAACAATCTTAAATAAATAATAAAAAGTCTTATTTTTGGTTTCTAATCAGTAATTCAACCTCATTACTACCATGAAAAAAATTCAAAATTTACTTCAATTTGCATTGGTCTTAAGCTTTTCAAGTTTACTGGCTCAGCACACAGATATGATAAATTCTAACCGACCCGGACTCTCGATGGCGGCATTTTCGGTTGGAAAAAATGTTTTTCAATTGGAAAGCGGTTTGTATGGAATTAGAGAAGATCACAACCTCTCTCGATACAATTCAAACGGATTTGGAGTTGATTTAGACGTTCGTTACGGATTCCTTTTTGAACAATTGGAAGTAATTGGAAATTTTAAATACCAATTCGACAAATACTATTCACCATTGGTTGAAACATCCAGAAGCGGATTCAGAAGTACAACTTTTGGAGCAAAATATTTGATTTATGATCCGTTTAAAAAAGGAGAAGACAAACCCAATTTATACAGTTGGAAAGCCAATCATAAATTCAAATGGAAACAATTTATCCCAGCCGTAGGGGTTTATGCCGGTATGAATTTGGGTTTTGCTAATGAAGATTATGCATATCCAAATGAACCAAGCATGAGTCCGAAAGTGATGATTATAGCTCAAAATCATTTTGGAACTCGATGGGTAATGGTGACCAATATTTTTTATGATAAATTTACAACCGATTATAAATCATTAGGTTATATTCTAACATTAACTCGTGGATTTAATCAAAAATGGTCAGGATTTATTGAAAATCAAGGAATTAAAGGCGACTATTATTCGGATAGTATTTTTAGAATTGGTTCTGCTTATTTAATTCAAGATAATTTGCAAGTAGATGCTTCCATCAGTAAAAACTTTAAAGATACTCCTGATATTTTATATGGCGGAGTTGGTGTTTCTTGGCGTTTTGATAAAAAACATCAACCTGTAAAAATGGAACGTGAAGAGGATGGCGGAAAAAGAGTGGATAAAAAGAAAAAAGATAAGAAAGAAAAGAAAAAACGTGTTGACGAAGTAGAAGGAGGAGAATAATATGATACAAATTATTGAAGCAAATTCAAAAAAACTGCTTACTGATTACGTTAAATTTCCTTTTTCGTTATACAAAAATCATCCGTATTGGGTTCCTCCTTTGATTTCGGATGAATTGGAAACATTTAATAAAGAAGAAAATCCTGCTTTTGACAATGCTGAAGCCTATTTTTATTTAGCCTATAAGGAAAATAAAATTGTGGGAAGAATAGCTGCCATTATCAATTGGGAAGAAGTAAACAATCAACAAAAAAGAAAAGTGCGTTTTGGTTGGTGGGATGTGATTGATGATATTGAAGTGACCAAAGCTTTGTTAGAGAAAGTATATGAATTAGGCAGGAAAAACAATTTAGAATATGTTGAAGGTCCAATGGGATTTTCAAACCTAGACAAAGTGGGCGTTTTAACCGAAGGTTTCGATCGTTTGGGTTCGATGATAACATGGTATAATTATCCTTATTATAAAGATCATTTGGAACAACTGGGCTATGTGAGAGAAAAGGAATATTTTGAAAGTGTATTTTCGTTTTCAAATGTAAATCCGGATACTTTTATGAAAGCCAGCGAATTGATTCAAAAGCGTTATGAATTAAAAGCACTCACTTTTACAAACACAAAAGACATTCTTCCTTATGTGGACAAAATGTTTGATTTGTTCAATTCAAGTTATGAAAAACTAGCTTCGTTTGTGGCTGTTTCCGAAAGGCAAAAGGAATATTTTAAAAAGAAATACATTCCGTTTGTTAATCCGGAATATATCCTGTTTATAGTGGATAAAAATGATAAAATGGTTGCTTTTAGTATTGTTATGCCCGGTTTTTCCGAAGCCTTACAAAAAGCAAACGGACGTTTATTTCCTTTTGGATTCTATCATCTTTTGAAAGCCAAAAAACATAGCAAAGAAGTGTTATTTTATCTAATTGGCATTGATCCTGAATACCAAAACAAAGGTGTTACAGCACTTGTTTTTAGAGAATATTATCGGGTTTTTAAAGAAAAAGGAATCACACAATGCAACAGAACTCCCGAATTAGAAGAAAATAACGCCATTCACAATTTATGGAAAAATTTCAACTCAGTAGTTGACCGAAAACGAAGAACGTACCGAATTGATTTATAAAACAAAACCACTCGTAAAAAGAGTGGTTTTGTTTTATAATCTAATTTTAATTTTTCTTTATTTTATAATGATCTTCTTCGTCAATTTTTGTTTGTCAGATTCAATATTCATCAAATACATGCCCGAAGCTAAATTTAATCTTAACTGAGTAAATCCGTTAATTTTAGTTTGATAAACCTGAACGCCTTCTAATGAAAAAATTGTCACATTTGCTTCATTATCAATTCCGCTAATATTGATTTCATTTTGGGTTGGAATTGGATACACCTTTACTTCACTAAAATTATTTTCAGCTACACTCAACGGAGCAAACCATTGATCACCAAAATTTTCTCCAAAAATATAATTGGCTAATTCCGGATAATCGATAAACGGATTTCGGTTCATTTGCCAAGTATAAATGTAATTATTTCGGTTCATTTCAAAATCATCCGAAGGATCGGTTGAATTCCAAGTTAACAACGAAGCCAAATCACCCATTTGACCATTAATATTATCAGGTGGATTTCCATTAACCAAGTTCAAGCCGTTGTAACGAACAGCCATGTAAAACAGAGAACGAGCTACATCACCTTTCCAAGTGCCTGTATTTCCAGCTGGACCATTATAATCGCTACCATAATCGCGGTTTCCTCTGGAACTATTTTCCTGACCATCTTCTGCTCTAATGTGATGTGCATCGGAATGTCCTGTTAAAATATCATCTGCATTCGTTGGTAACCAAATATCAATTCCGTCTGCAAAAGAAGAAGTTCCTCCAGAAAAACCACCTCTAGATTGAGGCCAAATGTGCTCACGATTCCAAAAACCTACAATACTTGAACCGGTTTGATAATCTATTTTTGTTTGCGGACGTTCAACATACATCAACCAAACTTGATTATTATTTGCAGGGTTTTGATCGGCATTGTTCAAAATTTCTACCACATCTCCATACGAATGAGCTCGTACAACAGAAGGATTAGCAATAATATCTTGAACAGCTTGTTTTAATGAAGCTCCCGAAAGGCCTTCCAACGAATCATAATAACCTGCCGGAGCTGTACTGTTTACATTTCCAAAAGTTGGAGTAAGTGGTGTTCCCCAATCGGCTACTTGAAAATTTATATCTAAAACACGAACCTTCACACTATTATTCAAAGTAATATAGCCTTCCGGTAATGAACCAACAACAATATTCATTTCTTCATCACCATCATTAATTCCGTCATTTGTAACTTGAATTTGTGTTGAAGCAGATGAACTTCCCATGGGAATTGTTACAGAAAGATTTCCTGTAAAATCAGCAGTTGTAAATGTTCCATTATTTAAATTTAAAGTGAAATTTAAAGTTTCTGCAACCGGAGTATCTGTTTCAAAAGAAATTGTTACACTTTCACCTTCGTTTAGTAATGATGTAGATGTTATTACTTCGATACCATTGTAAACAATTCCGCTTCCGTCGTTGTTTGTTCTTGGTGTTGGAGTTTTTACTTCGTAAGTTCCATCATTTTTTCTTTGTATCGATTGAGTTGTAATCTGACCGTTTACATTTTCATTCGTTTGCACAAAAATATTCAATGCCGTTTGAAGTGCTGTGGCTTGAGTGTTACTATTTCCGTAAATTAATGCATCAATTAAATTTGTGGTAGTAGCCGGTGTATCAATTGGAAATGTATCAATAATATCCTGATAAATTGCTATAGCATCAGGTCCGTTTTGAACTGTATTTTGAGGAAAAAGTCTTGAAGGTGCAGGATTAACTTGCGAATTTCCTAATAGAACAATTCCATTTCCATCCGTTACTAAACCTGCAAGATTTATGGTATAATAACTCAAAGTTCCTGTTCCGGTACTTCCTCCGTTAAAAAATACTAAAATATATCCGTCAAGTGAAAAATAGGGTGATTCTGATTTTAATTCTATAAATTCTTGAACGTCTAGTCCTGGAGTATCTGCATCTACTTCATTAATTACCACTTGCGAATAAAAACAAAACGGCAATAATAAGCAGACCCAAAGATGTAATCTTTTTGTCATGGGTATTTAGTTTTAGCAAATCTACTGAATTTAAGCTGAAGAGGTGTTTTTTTTAACAACTTAAACATTTTAATAACATTTTGATGCAAATAATTTAATATCTTTCAACCTAAAAAATTGCAGTTGAATTCTTTTATTAAAATTATCTTTTGCCTTTCTACTTTGCTGATTGGTAAGTGTTTATTTGCTCAAAACAGTAATTCACTTTATGTTGAATTGCTTCCTGAACAAAAGTCACTCACCGTTCAGCAGGAGATTATTTTTCAAAATACGGGAACTGACAGTCTTGGCAAAATCATTTTGAATGACTGGAACAATGCTTTTTCAGATAAAAACACTCCCTTAGCCAAACGATTTTCAGATGAATTTGTAAGGAGTTTTCATTTAGCAAAATCGTATGAAAGAGGAAGTACATCAGATATAACAATCATTGATGAAAACAAATCTTTTTTAAATTGGTGCCGACCCGAAAAACATCCGGATTTGATTGAAGTAACTTTAAATGAAAAATTGGGTCCAAATCAAAAAATTAAATTCAATCTCACTTATCGCGTTAAAATTCCGAGTAATAAATTCACAAAATACGGTTATACTAACGAAGGTGGATTTAACCTAAAGAATTGGTTTTTAACTGCTGCAAGATTTGAAAACAATGCTTTTTGTATGAATAGCAATTATAATGTAGATGATATTACAAATGCTCCTTCGGATTATACTATTACTTTCAAAACAACACAAAATCAAAAACTTTTTTCAGATTTGACGATCGTTTCATCTGAAAAAAATGGAAAACATACCATTTATACTTTAGAAGGAAAAGATAGAACCGATTTCAGCATTTATTCAGAAGAAATCATCACCTTCAATCGTTATAAAAATTCAATTGCAGATGTTTATACCAACCTAAAAGACAATCGCCTTGATGATATTCAAAAAGCGGTGATTATTGATAAAATTGTAAAATTTACTGATGAAAATATTGGTTCTACAAATAATTCAACCATAATAGTCTCACAAGCTGATTATGAAAGAAATCCTTTTTACGGATTAAATCAACTTCCGGCTTTTATCAGCCCATATCCTGATAGTTTTTTATATGAAATTAAGTTTCTAAAAACCTATGTAAACAGATATTTAAAAAATAATTTAAAACTAAATGCTCGCAACGACAATTGGATTTATGATGCCATTCAAGTGCACATCATGATGAAATATATTGATGAAAATTATCCCGACATGAAAATGATGGGAAATATTTCTAAACTAAAAATACTAAAAGGTTTTAACTTATTTAATTTAGATTTTAACGAGCAATACAGTTATTATTATATGCTGATGACAAGAAAAAATTTAGATCAACCCATCGGAAATCCGAAAAACACTTTACTAAAATTCAACGAACAAATTGCCGGAAAATACAGAGCCGGGTTAAGTTTAAAGTACCTCGATGATTACTGCGGAAACAATTTGGCTTCCAAAAGCATTCATTCGTTTTTTGAATTGAACAAACAACAACAAACTTCAGGAAAAGATTTTGAAAATATACTCCGGCAAAATTGCCCTAACAACATCGATTGGTTTTTTGAAACAATTATCAACTCCAGAGAAATTGTTGACTATAAATTTACCGATGTTTCTACAACAAACGACAGCATCACTTTTACTGTTCGAAATAAAACAGGAGTAGTCGTTCCAATCCCAATTTTCGGTTTAAAAAAGGACGAAATCGTATTTAAAGAATGGCTCGAAAACATTAAAAGCGACACTACTATCACGATGAGTCGAAACGATGCCAACCGAATTGTATTAAATTATGAAAACGAAGTTCCTGAATATAACTTACGAAACAACTGGAAATCGCTCAAAAATTATTCATTCAATGACCGTCCGATAAAGTTCAATTTCCTGAAAGATTTGGAAGATCCTTATCACAACCAAATTTTATATGTACCGACCTTAGAATATAATTTGTATAACGGTTTGATGCCCGGAATGCGTTTTCACAACAAAACCTTTTTAGACAAACCTATCATTTTTGATGTTAATCCGGCCTACTCCACCTTAACACAAAAAATGATTGGAAACTTCAGAGTTACCGGAAATCAGTATAGACGACACAGTAATATATATCTTATTCGATACGGATTTTCAGGACAATTTTTCGATTATGCTCAAGATGCAAGCTACATCCGTTTTAATCCAACAATTCAATTCTTTAAACGTCCAGATAATTATCGCGATAATCGAAAAGAATCATTAATGCTGCGACAAATAATTATTGAAAGAGAACAATCGCCGTTTGTTGCATTGGAAGAAGAAAATGAAAATTACTCCATTTTTAATATGCGGTACTACAACGTTAAAACAGAAGTAAAAAATCATTTCGGTTTTAAATCCGATCTTCAAATAGCCAATTCTTTCGGAAAAGCAGTAGTTGAAATGGAATACCGAAAATTATTTGAAAACAACAGACAAATCAACCTTCGTTTTTATGCCGGGACTTTTTTGTATAGAAAAACAGATTCCGATTTCTTTAGTTTTGCACTCAACAGACCAACCGATTATATGTTTGATTATGGTTTGTATGGCCGTTCTGAAACATCCGGTCTATTCAGTCAGCAGTACATTGTTGCTGAAGGTGCATTTAAATCTCAACTCGACACACCCTATGCCAATCAATGGATAACTACTTTTAACACAAGCGTTAATATTTGGAATTGGATTGAAGTATATGGCGACATTGGTGCTTTAAAAAATGAAAACGAATCCGCCAAATTTGTTTACGATAGTGGAATCAGACTCAATTTAGTAACCGATTATTTTGAACTTTATTTCCCAATTTACTCTTCCAACGGCTGGGAAGTTGATAATAAAAACTATGGAGAACGTATCCGATTTATGGTAACATTAAGTCCAAATGTGTTAGTCAGTTTATTTACTCGAAAATGGTTTTAATTGATTAAAAAATCTTTAATAAATTACATTTTATTCATTAATATGAATATTTTTCAATTAAAAATACAAACATATATCCCATATCAACATTTTTTTTATCAATAGTATAAATTTATTTTTATACACAATGTATTGTTTTTCCAAGTTTTTACTTAAATTTGTTCATTACAAGAATTTTTTTGACTTATGACAGCACCAGAAACCAAACAAGCCATGACGTTTGAAGATTTCCGAACAGAAGTTTTAAACGACTATAAAATTGCAACTACCAGCAGAGAATGTTCCCTCTTAGGGCGACGTGAAGTGCTAACCGGAAAAGCCAAATTTGGTATTTTTGGTGATGGTAAAGAAGTACCGCAATTAGCCATGGCAAAAGCGTTTAAAAATGGTGATTTCCGTTCAGGATATTACCGTGATCAAACGTTTATGATGGCCATTGGTCAATTAAACATTCAACAGTTTTTTGCCGGCTTATACGGTCATACCGATTTGGAACACGATCCAATGAGTGCCGGTCGTCAAATGGGCGGACACTTTGCTACGCATTCGCTTGACGAAAACGGAAACTGGAACGATTTAACCAAACAAAAAAATTCAAGTGCCGACATCTCTCCTACTGCCGGACAAATGCCGCGTTTGTTAGGATTGGCTCAAGCTTCTAAAATTTACAGAAACGTTTCGGTTTTACCGAAAAAAAATAAATTCTCCGATAACGGAAACGAAATTGCTTGGGGAACGATTGGAAATGCAAGTACTTCCGAAGGTCTTTTCTTTGAAACCATCAACGCCGCCGGAGTTCTTCAAGTGCCAATGGTCATGAGCGTTTGGGATGACGAATACGGAATTTCCGTTCATGCTCGCTACCAAACTACCAAAGAAAATATCTCTGAAATCCTAAAAGGTTTTCAACGGGATCAAGACAATAAGGGTTACGAAATCATGAATGTGTTAGGTTGGGATTATGCCGCTTTGGTAGGAACCTATCAACGTGCCGCTCAAATTGCTCGCGAAGAACACGTTCCGGTTTTAATTCACGTAAGCGAATTAACGCAACCGCAAGGTCACTCCACTTCCGGAAGTCATGAACGCTACAAAAATGCAGAACGATTAGCTTGGGAAGCCGAATTTGATTGTTTGGCTCAAATGCGTTTGTGGATGATTGCCAACAACATTGCCACTGCCGAAGAAATTGAAGAAATTGACAATGTAACTAAAAAAGAAGTTTTAGAAGGCAAAAAAGCAGCTTGGACTGCCTTTGTAGAACCTTTCAAAAAAGAGCAAAACGAATTAGTTGCTTTGTTGGAAAGCATTGCTTCAACGAGTGTAAACCGCGTTTTTATCCAAAAATTCGCCAACGATTTAAAAGATATTAAAGAACCGATTCGCAAAGATATTATTACCGCTGCCCGAAAAGTTTTACGCATGATTGTGGGCGAAAAAGCACAACCACAATTAGCAACGTGGATTAAAAACTACATGTCAAAAATCCAACCGAAATTCAGTTCGCATTTGTTTTCTGAATCGGCTCAACAAGTAACTTCGGTCAAAGAAGTGTTGCCAACCTATGATGCATCTGCCGAAGAAGTAGATGCTCGTTTAGTACTTCGTGATAACTTTGATGCCATTTTCAACAAACATCCAGAAGTATTGATTTTTGGAGAAGATTCCGGAAACATTGGCGACGTAAACCAAGGTTTAGAAGGCATGCAAGAAAAATTCGGCGAAATGCGTGTAGCCGATGCCGGTATTCGTGAAGCCACCATTTTAGGCCAAGGAATCGGAATGGCCATGCGAGGCCTCCGCCCTATTGCCGAAATTCAATATTTAGATTATCTACTGTATGCCATTCAAATCATGAGTGATGATTTGGCTACGTTACAATACCGTACCAAAGGCCGTCAAAAAGCACCGTTGATTATTCGTACTCGCGGACACCGTTTAGAAGGCGTTTGGCACTCCGGTTCACCCATGGGAATGATTATTAATGCCGTTCGTGGCATTCACGTGTTGGTGCCCAGAAACATGACCAAAGCAGCAGGATTTTATAACACCTTATTAGAAACCGACGAACCTGCTTTGCTTATCGAATGTTTGAACGGATATCGTTTAAAAGAAAAAATGCCTACCAATTTAGGAACGTTTAAAACTCCAATTGGTGTGGTAGAAACCATCAAAAAAGGAATAGATGTTACCATCGTTTCTTATGGTTCTACACTTCGATTAGTTGAGCAAGCAGCCAAAGAATTATTAGAAGTTGGAATTGATTGCGAAATCATTGACATTCAATCACTTTTACCATTCGACATCAACCATGATATTAAGAAAAGTTTAGCCCAAACCAATCGTTTATTGGTAGTAGATGAAGACGTTCCCGGCGGAGCTTCTGCTTTTATCTTGCAACAAGTATTAGATGTTCAAAATGGCTACGATTACTTAGATAGTAAACCGCAAACACTAGCAGCTCAACCGCATCGTCCGGCGTATGGTACTGATGGCGATTATTTCTGTAAACCCTCTGCGGAAGATATTTATGAAAAAGTGTATGCGATGATGCATGAAGTGAATCCAAAAGAATTCCCGGAATTATATTAAAAAACCAACTATATTTAAACCGCTTTTTAGCGGTTTTTTTATGACTTTTTTTGGGCGTTCCCCTCCGCAAGCTACGGGTCGGGCTATCCGCTGCATCCCGATAGATTCTGTGTTGATTTCCAAAATAAAATCTAAATTTTTATTAGTTTTGTTTTTCAAGACAGTCTCTGAACTAGTCTCTATAGCGTGTTTAAACCATTTGTGTTTGCACGCTATTTTTTGTTATATATTCTTTATCGTAAACTGTTTCATTTTTGAATAAAATATAGATTAGTTCGAGTAACTTTCTTTGAACTGCTACCAAAGCTTTCATTTTAATACCGTGTTTAGACACTAATCTTGCGTAAACACTTTTAAAATTTTCATCCCATTTTACAGCACTTAATGCTGGTAAATGCAATGATTTTCTTAAAAACCTATTTCCTTTCTTGGATATTCTTGGCTTCCCCTTTACTGAGGTTCCTGATTGCTTTTCTTTTACATCCAGTCCTGCATAACTAGTTAGCTGAGATTTGTTTCTTATTAATTCAAAACCGTTTGTTTCCGCTAAAACTGTCACTGCGGTTAATTCACCAACACCAGGTATTGATGTAACTCTTTTGATGATATTGGACACTTGAAGATCAGCTTTTGTAATTTCGTTGATTTCTTTTTTTATTTCTTTTTCTTGTAAATTCAATAATACTATTCTCTTTTTCATCCTATCAAGACTTCGTTCATTTGGCATAGCTTCTACACTTTCAGCATGTATTTGGTTTTTAATATTACTCCTCTCTTGAACAATTTGCTCTCTTTCACGGGTAAGCTGTTGTAGCTCCCTGTAAATGCTTTTAGGCTTTGTCCATCGATCTAATTTTCGCTCTAATCCAAATTGTGCAATTGCTTGCGAACAACTCTTATCGGTTACTGTTTTTTGTTCTAAGGTTCGTATGTAATTACTAATCTTATTGGGTAATACAATACTTACCTCACAACCGTTATCGACTAAATGATATGCAAACTTTTGATGATAAACTCCGGTTGCTTCCATAACGTAACGTATGGGAAGCTCTTTATCTATTTGCTTATTTACCCATTCAACCAATGATTTAATTCCAGAATCACTGTTTTTAAAAACTTTGTAACTAAATAACTCAATGTTGAAATCTTCATATATACGGCCTAAAGTAATGACTAATTCCTTTTGAGCAACATCAATTCCTGCGACTTGTTTTAATAATTTTTTAATCATTTTTTTAATATTAGTAATTGATAAAGTGATGTATCTTCCTTCGTCTTTTCTCCTAGTTGGATATTCAAGATATTAAGCAATACTCAATTCTTTACATTCTGTTCAAACTCTAAAAGATAAAAAAGAAAGAGGTAATATCTATCGAACAATATACTTCAAGAGTTATTTAGCCATCGGTATACTCTCTTTCTTTTCACTTTATTTCTTCAAATTTATAATATCAACTTTATTTTGCAAACATAGGAGCTATCGGGATCGTTCGTCGTGCCTCCTCTCTGCGGGCTTTTCGCTACTATCCCTAACGCAATTCAGTGCAACTATAAATTTCAAAAGAAATAATCTACACAAAACTTAAAAATGAAACGCAGACCTGCCTGCCGGCAGGTTGAAATGATTTGCTTCGCAAAAAGCAGATTTTCACAGATTTTGATTGCTTAGCTGTACTAGATATAAACGGATTTGCTACTAAAAAATTTGCATATATTTATGAATTTTGGTCTTCCATCTTCCATCTTACTGCAAATTAATCATCAACCCAAACAAACTCGTGTTTGCTGCCACTGTATATCGCGAATAAGAATAATCAAAACGCACTTTATTAAATCGCAAGCTAAAACCAGCGGAAATACCTGAAAAATGGCGTTGGTCTACAATTCGCAATTCTTCACCACGTCTAAAATTATAACCAACTCGAAGATTAAATGCCTTTCCGGGAAACAATTCGGCTCCCAAAATCACATGACGAAGTGCATTATTGAAAAAAGAAACTTTTTCTTCTTGTTGACCTCCGTCTAAATTACCTTCCGCTCGGGCAGGATTGGAAAAAGCAATATTCCATTGTTGTAAATTTTCTAACGTAATATGCCATCGAATTGGAACATTTTCTACTTCTTGCGAAATTCCGGCTAAGATTTCAAGTGGTAACTTTTCTTGTGTTCCTGCATAAGTCGTAAACTGAGTACCAATGTTTCGGATTACTAAAGCAAAATTAATGTCGTTGCGTTCATCAATATATAATGCACCAATATCCAAAGCTCCACCAAATGAATTATAACTTTCTAAGGTAGAAGTAATTAATTTAGCATTAGCTCCAATATAAAAATCGGTAAAAGGCAAATTATAAGAATATCCGAAGGATAGTGCGGCTTCACTTCCTGTAAAATCGGCAGTTTGTTGACCGTTTTCATCATAACCTTCAAAAGTTCCGTAGTTAACATAACTTACACCGGCGTGAAAAGTTTGCACATGACGATCGTAGGTGTAAGCATAAGCAGCTGTTCCGTAGGTGATTTCACCAAAATAATTTCCGTAATTCACCGAAAGGTGATTATCCATTTGGTTGTTTATACTGGCGGGATTGAATATTCCTGCATTCACATCATAATCATAATGGGTAATTATTTTACCACCCAAAGCGGCTTGTCTGGGCGAAGTTACCAAGTTTAAAAACTGATATACTGATTGTCCACCAATTTGGCTGTAGCTCACAGCACAAAAAAGAAGAAATGAAAGACATAAAAAGTTTTTAAACATTATAAACGGAACTCAGTTAGCTAAATGATAACGGTAATGCGAAGATATTATTTTTTGCTCAGTAAATTTATCTTAAAATAAAAATAAGCCAATAAAAAAGTTGGTGCTTTTTATAACACCAACTTTCTAAAATTTGTTTTATTTCTTAAAGCTCTTTAGCGTTTTTAGCTTTCTGATTAGTGATTGCTAAAGTAACTACTTCACTCATTTCTTTCACATAATGAAAGGTCAAACCTGCTAAATATTCGGATTTAATTTCATCAATATCATGCTTATTGTCTGCACACAAAATGATTTCTTTGATATTGGCTCTTTTAGCTGCCAAGATTTTTTCTTTGATTCCGCCCACAGGAAGCACTTTTCCGCGAAGCGTGATTTCTCCGGTCATCGCCAAACTCTTTTTCACTCTTTTTTGAGTTAATACAGAAACTAACGAAGTTAACATGGCAATTCCGGCACTTGGTCCGTCTTTTGGTGTTGCTCCTTCCGGAACGTGAATATGAATGTTATAGTTTTGAAGCACTTCTTGATTAACCCCTAACAATTCAGCATTCGACTTAATGTATTCCATGGCAATGGTAGCCGATTCTTTCATCACCGTACCTAAATTTCCGGTTAAGGTAAGTGTTCCTTTTCCTTTGGAAATCAAGGACTCAATAAATAAAATATCTCCACCAACACTCGTCCAAGCTAAACCAGTAACAACACCGGCCACTTCATTTCCTTCTGATTTATCTCTTTCTAAACGAGGTGCTCCTAATGTTTTGATGATGTCTTCATCAGTCACTTTCATATTATATTCTTCCTCCATGGCGACCGATTTGGCTGCATGACGAATCACTTGTGCTAATTTCTGTTCTAATGCTCTAACACCGGATTCTCTTGTATACCCTTCAATAACTTTTTCTAACTGACGTTTTCCAATAGTTAAGTGTTTGGTGGTTAAACCATGTTCCTTCAACTGTTTTGGAAATAAATGTTGACGAGCGATTTCTACTTTTTCTTCAATTGTATAACCGGTCATTTTAATTACTTCCATTCTGTCTTTCAAAGCAGGTTGAATGGTTGTCATCGTGTTGGAAGTAGCAATAAACATCACTTTAGACAAATCAAATCCCATTTCAAGGAAATTATCGTAAAACTCCTTGTTTTGTTCAGGATCCAACACTTCTAATAATGCAGAAGAAGGATCTCCCGAATGACTAACCGATAATTTATCAATTTCATCTAATACAAAAACCGGATTGGAAGTTCCTGCTTTTTTCAAACTTTGCAAAATTCTTCCGGGCATTGCTCCAATATAGGTTTTACGATGACCTCTGATTTCAGCTTCATCACGTAATCCACCTAATGACATGCGAACATATTCTCTACCTAGTGCTTTTGCAATAGATTTCCCAATGGATGTTTTTCCAACTCCCGGAGGACCTGTTAAACAGATAATTGGCGATTTCATATCATTTCGCAATTTCAAAACTGCTAAATGTTCGATGATTCGTTTTTTTACATCTTCAAGACCAAAATGATCTTTGTCTAATATTTTTTGAGCTCTTTTTAAATCAAAATTATCTTTAGAAAAATTATTCCAAGGCAATTCAAGAAAAAGTTCTAAATAGTTGCGAAGTATTCCAAAATCTGGCGATTGCGGATTAGTTCGTTGTAATTTGGAAATTTCTTTTTCAAAATGTTTTTCAACTTTTTCATCCCATTTTTTTCCTTTTGCCTTCACACGCATTTCATCAATTTCTTGATCGTACGAAACACCACCCAATTCTTCTTGAATGGTTTTCATTTGTTGATGAAGGAAATATTCTCTTTGCTGTTGGTCTAAATCAATACGTACTTTGGACTGAATATCGTTTTTTAACTCCAACTTTTGCAATTCAGTATTCATGTATCGCAAGGTAGAAAGAGCTCTTTCTTTTAAAATATTCATCGATAATAAATCTTGTTTTTCTTTCACATCTAAATTCATGTTGGAAGAAACAAAATTGATTAAGAACGATTGACTTTCAATATTTTTGATAGCAAAAGTAGCTTCGGTTGGAATATTCGGGCTCTCTTTGATGATTTTAATGGCTATTTCTTTAACAGAATCGATGATAGCACCAAACTCTGTGTCGGCAACGCTTGGTCTTTTTTCAGGAACTTCTTTAATCAACGCATTGATATAGGGTTCTTCTGAAATGACTTTACTAATTTGAAAACGTTTTTTTCCTTGAAGAATAACGGTTACGTTTCCATCAGGCATTTTCAATACACGAAGAATTTGAGCCACCGTTCCAATTTGATGAATATCATCTCGGGTAGGGTCTTCAATATCTTCATCTTTTTGAGCAACAACACCAATTACTTTTCCTGCAGCATTGGCATCGTTAATCAATTTTATAGATTTATCTCTTCCTGCTGTTATGGGAATAACAACACCGGGAAAAAGCACTGTGTTTCTAAGTGGTAAAATAGCAATCGAATTCGGCAATTCTTCATTAGCCATTTCTTCTTCATCTTCGGGTGTAAGAAGCGGAATTAAATCGGCTTCGGTATCGAAATCATGAAGTGACATTTTGTCAAGAGTTTTTATATTGTGGTTTGACATATACTAAATAGGGTCAATTTGTCATTAATAATTTTCTGATAATGGATATCAAATATAATTCATCTTGTTGATAATGAGTTACAAAAACTTACAAAAACGATGAAATGCATTTTCTATACTTTAAATAGTCAAAATACATGCCATAAAAAAATCCCGACAGGCGGGATTTCATATTTTTATGTAAATCTTTTAATCGTCGTATTGAACATCAAAAGCACCTTCAGTGATTGAATATGCAGTTTCTCCATCAGTTACAATTCCGCTAAAAGTACATTTTAATTGAGTTGCAGTTCGTTCTACTACAGTTACAGTTCCATTTAAACATCTTTCCCAAAAATCGGTAGATTCTTTATCATAATACATTTGAACTAAATCTGAATTACTACCCGTAATTTGATAAGTTCCGGGACTAATATTACTTCTTACACTAACAGTAATGCTATTATCATCGGCATCATGCCCTGCAACTGAAATCAACTCAACATCACCAGCAGATGAAATGGCAGTAAAAATATCAACATCTACGAAATCTTGACCATCAACTTTGGCAAAAAAAGTATCTTCAGTATAGTTTTCACTAGTGAATGGAATATTATTAAAAACACCATTTGTAAAAGCAATTGGTAAAACACCTTCTTCATCAATATCAGACCAATAGCCTGTAAAATTGAATGTTCCTGAAATAGTATTGTTGGTTGTGTTGATAGATGTTATAACAATTGAACCCGTATTTGAATCCGGATTAGAATAGTTTATGCCTAAATAGCCATATTCTGTACCGGCTGGTTGATAAATTATAATATTATCTTTCGCTGGATATGAACCTGTTGTTGTTCCATCAACAATAAAAGAAACGCTATCGCCATTGGATGCTCTAATTCCCGAAACAACAATTGATCCACCTGTAATTACCGCTTGATAATTGCTTGCAACAAAGGTTTGTCCGTTAAAATCAACACTAAAAACAGCTGCTGTGTTTCCACCTCCTCCATTATCACCTGGAATTTGTATCGCCGGATCGATTGGCTCAAATTCTTCTGTACACGAAGTGAATAATGCTGTACAAAAAATAAATAAATAGGTCAGTAAATTATGCTTCTTCATTATATTAAATTTTTCCAAATATAAAAATTACTTTTCGCTTACAGGAAATTTTAATATTTTATTTTTACAAAACTGTAACATTTCAAAAAACAGTCAGTCATTATATCAAATCAAAGTCAACCGATTGAGTTTAGCAAACGAAAATATTGAGCAACTGATATCGCTCTGCAAGCAAAATAACCAAAAAGCACAATTAGAGGTGTATAATCGCTATTGCAAAGCGATGTATAACGTGGCTCTTCGAATTGTGAAAGATGAACATTTTGCCGAAGATGTGATGCAAGAAGCTTTTTTGAAAGCTTTTCAAAAACTTGAAACATTCAAAGGTGAATTCGCTTTTGGAGCTTGGTTAAAACGAATTGTAATTAATTACAGTATCGATTTTTATAAAAAAAACAGTTTTTTTAATCATGATGATTATGAAGCAAAAGCATACAAAATTGAAGATGTACAAGAAGACGAGCCAATCGATCATACAAATCTGAAAGTTCAGGAAATTATGAACGCTATGCAAAAACTAAAAGAAAGTTATCGGATGATTTTGACTTTGGTTTTAATTGAAGGCTATGATTTAGAAGAAGTTTGCGAAATTATCAATATCAGTTATGCCAACTGCCGCACGACTTTGAGCAGAGCAAAAGAAAGTTTACGAATGCAATTAGCATCAAAATAAAAGAGTATGAAAGAGAAAAAAGATTCAATCGAAACATTGTTTAGTCAATTAGAAAATCAGTGGGATACCGAAACACCACGGTTAGGTCATTCCGATCGATTTTTGAAAAAACTAAATGTAGAACCCGTGCAAACAAAAAAGAAAAACTGGATGCCGCTTTCTTTAGCAGCTTCACTCCTATTGATTGCGGGAATCATAGGTTTTTATCAACTAAAAGCTGACAATCAGCCAACTAATCAATGGCAGAATGCATCGGCACAGACCAAAGAAACCCACGATTACTTTGCTTCTGTGGTTGAAAAAGAATTGACCGATTTAAAATCAAAACAAACTCCTGAAACGGAACAAATTATCAATGATGCCCTTAATCAAATGAAAGTTTTTGAGCAAGATTATCAAAAAATCATCAACGAATTACAAAAAAACGGTGACACCAAACAATTGCTTCATGCCATGATTCTGAATTTTCAAACTCGAATTTCATTTCTGGAAGAAGTAATCAAAAAAATTGAAATCATTAATCATCAAAAAAACATCGAAAATGAAAAATCTATATAGTTTATTACTAATTTGTTTTGTTGCAGTATCAAGTTTTGCAACTGATCACAACGGAAAATATACCAAACAAAAAACGGTTAAAAAAGTGGTTGCTGTTAACGCAGACGCAACAGTTGACATTGACAACAAATACGGAAATGTGTTTGTCACGACTTGGGGTGAAAATACAATTGACATTGAAGTAGTGGTAACTATCAGTGGCGACGACGAAAGTTGGGTAGATAAAAAATTAGCTTCGATTTCCATTGAATTTGGAGGTTCAAAAAGTCTTTATTCTGCTAAAACTATCTTTGATAAAGTAAGTAGTTCAGGAAGAAGAACCAGTATGGAAGTGAATTATACCGTGAAAATTCCGAAAAACGGAAACGTGAAAATTGAAAATCAATACGGTAATATTGTGACACACGATTTAAATGGAAGCACTGATATTTTATGTAAATACGGAAAAATTTCAATGGGAAAATTAAACAATTCTTCCAATAACATCAAAATTGATTATTGTTCAAAATCAACCATTGAAAGCTTGAAAAATGCAGTTGTTAATGCTAAATATTCGAGTTTAAATGTTGGCTCTTTTAACAATTTAGATTTGAATTCCAGTTATACGGATGTGGTTGTTCTTAACGGAAGTAACTTAAAATACGACAGTAATTACGGAAAAATTGCCATGGGAAAAGTGAACAATGTGGAAGGAAGCGGAAATTACTTAACCATTAAAATTGATGAAATTGAAAACAATTTGAAACTAACCACTAATTATAGTAATTTTTCACTAAATGGCGTTTCGGCAAAAGCCAGTAACATATCAATTTCATCGGGTTACACTAACATAAAAGTAAATCACAGTGTCAATTATCATTTTGATTTTGATGTTTCAACTAAATATGCCAATTTTAAAAGTGAAGCACCTTTGGAATATAGTGCACGAGTAGAAACGCAATCAAGCAAATCTTACAAAGGTTACTACAAAAAAAGTGGAGCCAATAAAATGACTATTTCATCCAGTTATGGAAATGTAAATTTAAATTTATCTAATTAATCAATCAAAAATCAAACAAAATGCAAAAATTAATCACATTAGTAGCTGTTTTTACCGTTTCAATTGTTTCTGCACAATGGGGACAAGAAAAAATTAAAGGAAACGGAACCGTAGTTTCCAAAGAAATTACAACTTCCGATTATGAATCGATAAGTGTCGCAGGATTTTTCAATGTGACTTTGGTGGAAGGAAAAGAAGGTAAAATATCTATTAAAGGAGAAGAAAATTTATTAGAATTTATAGTCGTTGAAAACGAAGGAAGCGATTTGAAAATTCGTACAGAAAAAGGGTATAATCTAAATCCATCTAAAGGAAATAAAATTGAAATTACTGTTCCGGTTCAAGAAATTTCAAAAGTAAGTTTAGCTGGTTCTGGTGGAATTGTATCTAATTTCACATTGAAATCATCTGATTTTAAAGCTACTTTGGCCGGTTCGGGAGATATTAAATTAACTGTAGATTCACAAAATGTAGAAGCAAAAGTAGCCGGTTCAGGTGATATTGAATTGAAAGGAAAAACTAAAAATTTAGAATTAACTGTATCCGGTTCAGGAGATATCGAAGCGTTTGGTTTGCAATCTGAGAACAGCAAGGCAACTCTTTCCGGTTCAGGGAATATATCCACAACTTGTTCAGAATTAATCGAAGCCCGTGTAGCCGGTTCAGGCGATATTGAATACAAAGGAAATCCTAAAAAAATCGATACTAAAGTGGTTGGTTCAGGGAAAATTAAAATGATTTAAGATTTTTTTGCCACGAATTTCACAAATTACACGAATTAGTATGAATTAATTCGTGGAATTTGTGGAATTCGTGGCCTTTTATTTGAAATAAGAAATTACTATTTGCGACCTATTTTATTTAAAAATTATTCCACTTCTGAAGTTTCATTTTTGGTAACTCGTAACAACAATAATAATCCTGCTACGAAGAAAACCATCAGAAAAACAATGGCATTTCGCATACTTCCTGTGATTTGATCAATCGTTCCATAAATTGCCATACCAATCACAATTCCGATTTTTTCGGCAACGTCATAAAAACTAAAAAAGGAAGCGGTATCATCCGTTTTAGGTAAAAATTTAGAATAAGTTGAGCGAGAAAGTGCTTGAATTCCGCCCATCACTAATCCAACAAATCCGGCTGTAACATAAAAATGAATGGGTTCGGTAACAAAATAAGCAAACACACAAATGATTGCCCAAATAGCATTAATCACAATCAACGTTGAAATATTTCCGAATTTTTCTGAAGCTTTGGATGTTAATGTTGCTCCAAGTACTGCAACCAATTGAATCACCAAAATACTTATGATTAAACCGGTTGTTTTTTCGCTATCGGTTGACCAATTAATTTCCTGTTCACCAAAATAAGTCGCAACTAACATCACCGTTTGAACCGCCATACTATACACAAAAAAAGCAACTAAATAACGATAAAGTCTTAGGTTTTGGTATAATTGGCTTTGTACTTTTTTCAGTTCTCGAAATCCATTTAAGACAACATCTTTCGTAATTTTATCAGCATTTTTATTTCCTTTCGGAAGATACCAAAATGCATATTGAGCAAAAAGAATCCACCAAATTCCAGTCATAGCAAAAGCCATTCGCATTGCGTGAAGAGCTTCTTCTCCTTCTTTTCCTAATATCATTATTAAATTAATGACTAACAAAATCACACTTCCGATATATCCAAACGAATACCCTTTTGCACTCAAACTGTCTTGTTGTTCTTTGTATGCGATGTCGGGCAAATACGAATTATAAAATACCAAACTTCCCCAAAATCCTATCAATCCAAAAAAGAAACAGACAATTCCGAAATAAATATTGTCTTTCGTAAACCAATACATTCCAATACAAGAAATGGCTCCCAAATAGCAGAAAAACTGCATAAATCGTTTTTTATTACCTGCAAAATCGGCAATTCCTGATAAAATTGGTGAAATAAAAGCAACGCATAAAAATGCAAAAGCAGTGACAAAACTGATGAGTGCCGTACTTTTAAATTCGTATCCTAAAAAAAGAATATTGGGATTTTCTTTCGGAAATAAAAACCCATAATACAACGGAAAAATAGAGGATGAAATGACTAATGGATAAACCGAATTCGCCCAATCATAAAAAGCCCAAGCGTTGGTTAATTTCTTACTTCCTTTTGCAAGTGTTGCCATAGTTGAAATTTTTGGTCATAAAAAAAGCTGCTCTTTTCAGAACAGCTTCGAAGATACTAATTTTTTACTTGAATACGACTCCGTATTTTGCAGCTTCCGCTTTCGCTTCCGGAATCCATTTTCTAAGATTAGAAACCCTTGTGTTATGCGAAGGGTGCGTACTCATAAATTCAGCCGGTGCTGAACCTCCGGACGCTGCTCCCATTCTTTCCCAAAAAGGAACTGATGCTTCGGGATTATAACCTGCAATCGCCATTAAAATCAAACCAATTTTATCGGCTTCACTTTCGTGACTTCGGCTAAAAGGTAACATTCCAAACATTTGAGAACCTGCTCCATACGCTGTCATCGCTATGGCTTGTGTTTGCTCATTTTTTTCTCCTACTGCCAAGCCAACTCCAACAGCTCCGGCTTGTTGTAACATTCCGGCACTCATTCGTTGTTGACCATGGTTTAAAAGTGCGTGAGCAACTTCGTGACCCATTACTGTAGCTAAACCTGCTTCATCTTTGGTAACAGGCAAAATTCCTGTGTAAACTACAATTTTTCCGCCCGGCATACACCAAGCATTCACAGCATCATCTTGAACCAATTTGTATTCCCATTGATAATCTTTCAGATAATTAGATTGACCAACGGCTGTTAACCATTTTTCAGCTGCTTGTCTGATTTTTATTCCTACAGCTTCTACTCTTTTTGCATCAGCGGTTCCGGTTACAACTTTGTTTTCTTTTAAAAACGTGTCATACTGTTGGAATGCTGAAGGAAAAATTGAACTGTTGCCCACTAAAGCCAACGTGCTTTTTCCTGTTAACGGATTGGTAGCACACCCCATCGTAAGTACTAATGCACTAAACGAACTAAACGCAATAATTCTTTTCATTTTATTTAAAATTAGGCTAATATTTTTACAAAATTAGTAATCTATTTGCCAACAATATGTAATTCCGTAAAGAATTTATCAACCAACAACGAATTTTTTCCGTCAAAAAAAGCAGATTCTAATGAAACCTTCTCATTATCAATTTCGATCGAAGAAATTTTAAACGGTAAACCAATTATATTAATTCTAAATTTTGAATAATTAGTCAAAAATTCTCCCACCTGATGCAACTGAATAATCAATTCTTTCTCTTTTCCGGTAAGGTTGAACGTTCGTAACGAAAATCTACCTTTATTATAATCGTAACCATCTTGAGCATCTTCATATAAAACGGATTTTTCTTTTCCGAATTTATAGTAAACATCCAATGTGATTTCTTCAAAATCTTTTTCTCCTACATATTGTTGAACAGGATATTTTGGAATAATGGCTCCTTCTTTGATGAAAATCGGAATTTGATCATAATCCGTTGCCACCCATAATTCCCTTTTACCTTCAACTACTTCATTAGTCCAAAAATTATACCAATTTCCTTTCGGAAGATACATTCGTCGTCCTACTGCATTTGGTTCTAAAATCGGACAAACCAAAATTTGATTTCCAAAAATAAATTCGTCTGTTCGATATAACGTTTGAACATCTTCCTGATCAAAGTAAACTAAAGGTTTCAACATCGCTTCACCTTCATTCACATATTTCCAAAACATCGTATATAAGTAAGGAAGTAATTGGTAACGAAGGTTAACGAATTTTCTGGTAATATCTACTACTTCTTCTCCAAACGACCAAGGTTCTTGTTCGCCGTGATCTCCGGAAGAATGCGTTCTGCAAAACGGATGAAAAACGCCTAACTGAATCCAACGAGCATATAATTCGCCCGAAGGTTGTTCGGCAAAACCGCCAATATCAGAACCAGTAAAGCCCATTCCGCTAATCGACATACGTTGCATTTGAATGTTAGCAATCCATAAATGTTCCCAAGTCGCAACATTATCTCCCGTCCAAGACGAAGTGTAACGTTGAGCACCGGAATATGCGGAACGAGTGATGATGAACGGTCGTTTTGGATAGGCAAATCGCTTCACCCCTTCATAGGTTGCTCTTGCCATTTGCGTTCCGTAAATATTATGAGCTTTTCGGTGACTACACGGATTTCCATCATAATCGTGACGAACATCCATTGGGAAGGTTTTTCCGGGAACATCCATTACTGCCGGTTCGTTCATATCGTTCCAAACACCTTTTACGCCAATATCTGAAATTAATTCTTTGAATAATCCTGCCCACCATTCACGGACTTCGGGATTTGTATAATCAGGAAAATTACATTCGCCTGGCCAAACTTTTCCTTTCATATAAGGTCCGTCGGCACGTTTGCAGAAATAATCTTTTTCTAACGCTTCGGTATAAACAGAATATTCTTTGTCAATTTTAATTCCCGGATCAATAATTACAACGGTTTTAAAACCATCTTTGGCCAATTCAGCAACCATTCGCTTTGGATCGGGAAAATATTCTTTGCTCCAAGTGAAACATCGGAATCCTTCCATATAATCGATGTCCAAATAAATAGCATCACACGGAATTTTAAGTTTTCTGAAAGTAGAAGTAATTTCTTTTACTTTACTCTCAGGATAATAACTCCATTTACATTGATGATAACCTAGCGTCCACATCGGCGGAAGCTCCGGTTTTCCGGTTAAATGCGTATAATTTGTAACCACATCTTTCATTTTCGGGCCGTAAATGAAATAGTAATTCATCTCACCACCTTCTGCCCAAAAACTGGTTACATTTCTACGTTCGTGACAAAAATCGAAAAATGTTCTGAACGTATTGTCAAAAAATATTCCGTACGCATTATTATGATGTAAGCCGATATAAAACGGCACCACTTTGTACAATGGCTCTTGTTCACGATGAAAAGCATATTGATCGGTTGCCCAATTTTCAACTCGTTTTCCTTTTAAATTAAGATGCGTGGCTTTGTCGCCCATTCCATAATAACATTCGCCGTCATTGGCTTTCTTGCTCATTTTGACGATGTTTCCACCAAATTCGTAGCTTTCTTCCCAATGAAAACCAATTTCATCATCCAAAATTTGAAAACCTTCTAAATCAAAAATCGAAACTTTCGCATTCTGTTTATTGATTTTGCAAACTATTTTGCTGGTTGTAATCGTATAAAAAGCTTTGTGCTCTTCAACCGTCAATTCGTTATAGCCGTGTGATTGACCTTTATCAATGGCATACGAAAAGTCTTTATTGAAATAACCTTTGGTTGTGTAGCGAAAACGAATCATACTATCACGAAGAATGGTGATTTTGAGCACCACATTATTTTCTGTGTAGAAAAAAACATTGTCAACATCTTGATTGAATGACACTATTTTGGAAGGAAACTGATCGCCTTTGTGTTCTAATTCAGTATTTGTAATCATAGTAATTGGATTATAATTGTCAAATTTACAAAGTTGAAACTTTTAATCACTTTTTAATTTGAGGTTTTATTAACTCAAACGTTTGCGTTTATGGATAAAATGGAAATCCCTCTGTTTGAGAGGGATTTAAACCTGACAGGTTTTAAAAACCTGTCAGGTTTCAGAATATTACTTAATAAACCTTAATACCTTAATGGTTTAAAAATAAAATTTACATTACTTCACAGAAACCTTAAAAACCGAAACTCCCAATGGTGGCAAAGTCAATTCTGCCGAAAAATCTCTTCCGTTCCAAGGTTCTTTTTCAATTTTGATGGCCTTTTTATTATTGATACCACTTCCGCCGTATTCCACTTTATCAGAATTAAAAATTTCAGTCAACTTTCCTTTGGAAGGCAATCCGATTCGATAATTCTCCCGAACAACCGGTGTAAAATTACAGACCACCACTAAATTTTCTTTTTCATTTTTTCCTTTACGGATGTAACTCAGCACCGCATTTTGATGATCGGAATAATTAATCCATTCAAAACCTTCGGGGCTAAATTGATTTTCAAATAAAGCGGGATTGGTTTTATAGAGTTCATTCAAGTCTGAAATACATTTTCGTGTACCTTCGTGATAACCATAGTTCAACAAATGCCAGTCTAAACTTCCGTCAAATTTCCACTCGGCTCGTTGACCGAATTCGGATCCCATAAAGAGTAAATTCGTTCCCGGATGCGTAAACATATAACCGTAAAGCAAACGTAAATTGGCAAATTGCTGCCACTCATCGCCTGTCATTCTTCCTAAAATGGATTTTTTTCCATAAACAACTTCATCGTGCGAAAGTGGTAACATAAAGTTTTCGGAAAACGCATACGTCATCGAAAAAGTCAAATCATTTTGATGGTATTTTCGGTAAATCGATTCACGTTTAAAATATTGCAATGTGTCGTGCATCCATCCCATCATCCATTTCATTCCAAATCCTAATCCGCCTACCGAAGTTGGTCTGGAAACCATTGGAAACGACGTACTTTCTTCGGCAATTGTCTGTACTCCTTCATAATTGGAATAAACTGCTTCATTAAAATCTTTTAAGAAACTAATCGTATCTAAATTTTCTCTTCCGCCAAAAATATTCGGTTCCCACTCTCCTTCTTTTCTGGAATAATCCAAATACAACATCGAAGCAACGGCATCAACACGAAGACCATCCGCGTGATAATAATCCAACCAAAATAAGGCATTGGAAATCAAAAACGAACGCACTTCATTTCTGCCGTAATTGAAAACTAAACTTTTCCAATCGGGATGATAGCCTTTTCTGCGATCGGGATGTTCATACAAATTAGAACCGTCAAAAAATCCTAAACCGTGAGCATCGTCGGGAAAATGCGACGGAACCCAGTCTAAAATCACGCCAATTCCGGCTTGATGCAATTTATCTACCAAAAACATAAAATCCTGTGGTTTTCCAAATCGGGAAGTTGGGGCAAAATAACCAATCAACTGATACCCCCACGAAGGATCGTAGGGATATTCCATAATTGGCATAAATTCCACGTGCGTGAAACCGGTTTCTTTGACATAATTCACCAAATCTTCCGCTAATTCTAAATACGTCAGCGAACGGTCTTGCTCTAAATTGCGTTTCCACGAACCCAAATGCACTTCATACACCGAATACGGTTTGTCTAAACCATTTTTTTCTTTTCGGGAATCCATCCATTTTTTGTCTTTCCATTTGTATTCCAAATCCCAAATGACTGACGCCGTTTCCGGTGGTTTTTGACAATACAACGCAAACGGATCGGCTTTTTCAGTGATAATTCCGTTGTTATTGGACTGAATTTTATATTTGTATTTTGTTCCTTTATCGATGTTTGGAATAAATCCTTCCCAAATTCCGGACGCATCCCAACGCACATTCAATGGATGTTCGCCTTGAATCCAGTAATTAAAATCGCCCACGACAGAAACCGAACGTGCAGACGGTGCCCAAACAGCAAAATAAACGCCTTTTACGCCGTTGACCTCCGTAAGATGAGCTCCTAATTTTTCGTATAATCTAAAATGTTTTCCGGCTTTGAATAAGGCGATGTCAAAATCGGTGAATAAGGAATGTGGTTGTACTTGGTTCATATATTTTTAACCTTAAAGAAGTTATATTTTAATTTTAGTTTATGCAAAATGCAAGTTTAATTATTTTTTCAGTTGCATTACTTTCTCTAATAAAGGTGCTAATCCATTTTCTGTAATTGTGTCATTATTCCAAAAACTCATACAACAACTTACATAATTTTCTCTCACTTTACTTGCAACATAATAAATTGTCAAAGTTTTTCCTCCTGACATTCCTGCAAGTAATGATTTTGCACCTGTAAAATCATAGATTACTTTTTTAGCTTTCGTTTCTGTTCCTTCAAATATAACGTGAACGTCTTCCTCTGAAAGAACTTTTCCGCCTTTTTTATTTTTTGTAACAGTAAATTGATTGTCAATTGAGCTCTCAGCACTTTCGAGTGTTTTGTGAACCGACCAATTCATTTCACCATAATATGGACATTGCACATTATTTATGTTTGTCCAATAACAACTATTTCCAAGTTTGATTTTTCGTCCTGCAAAATCTATACTATCAATAGTCATTGGCTCAAAAACTTCTTTTGGTATTTCACCGTTCAAAATTAGATTTATATATTTTCTTTCAAATACTTGATTTTGTTTTCCATAATAACCAAACCAAAAAACTGAAACGGTTTTGTTTTTATTCTCAACAAAATAATATGAACTGATCTGATTAATATTTTCCGCAATATTTTCAAATTTAGTAATGAATAAATTGTTGTTTTTTAATGTTTCGTCTTTTGTTTTAATGTCACTTTCTTTAATGGAATATTTTCTATATAATTTTTTTAACCCTTTTTCAGAAAATTCATTACTAAATGTTTGACTTGAAAAATCAACTCCATCAACATTATAGAAAATAATTGTTTGGTTATTAATGGCTTTAAGTCGTTTTACAAAATCATCATTTTCTTGACTAAATGAAAATGTTGAAATAAATGTAAAAACTAAAAAAAATATTAACTTCATATTTTTTATTTTATAATATTAAAAGTATGTAATGATTTTCCATAATTTCTGATCGAAACTTTACTTACCAAAGCATTGTCAGTAGGTTTTACAGAAATACTTTGATTTATGTCATATGGATCATTTTGGGAAAATTTCATACTAATAGTTTATTTAATGTCTTTTTAAATAGAATGCCTTTACATAACTTCCATAACTAATTAGTTAAAGTAAAAGAAACGATATTATTTTTTCATTATTGCCATTTTGGGATTATATCTGTAAACAAAGTCAATTCTGAATTCTATGCTTTTTATTCTATATTTTATATTCTTTAATCTAATAATTCATAATACTCTGAATCCCCCTCAACGGAATCACCGCCCATCGTGGTCTGGAATTCAATTCGTAACCCAATTCATAAACCGCTTTTTCAAGCAAACAATACTTCAATAAAAAGTCGATTTCGTGGTTGTAACCAATGTTTAAATT
Organism: Flavobacterium azooxidireducens; assembly: GCF_023195775.1. Lineage (NCBI taxonomy): Bacteria > Pseudomonadati > Bacteroidota > Flavobacteriia > Flavobacteriales > Flavobacteriaceae > Flavobacterium > Flavobacterium azooxidireducens. Next base: position 3,251,531 of record NZ_CP096205.1, on the reverse strand, counting down.
ACCGGATTGGGCTTTTTCGATGTAGGTTTCCAAAAAGACACCCACAAAATATTTATACAAAATTTCCCCAGCTTTAAACAATTCTTCCTGCTCAAACGGATATTTTTCTTTGTTGTTAAAAATCGTCGCATAAATGGCATAATGAAACGAACGGAACATTCCCGCGACATCTTTCAACGGTGGTTGCTTTACTTTTCTGTCGCGAATAGTGCTTTCCGGTTCGCCTTCAAAATCCAAAATATAGAAATCATCGCCATTCACTAACACTTGTCCCAAATGATAATCGCCGTGAATTCTGATGCGTTCCGATTTCATCTTCGTCCAATCGAAATCGACAAAATGTTTTCGGACTAACTTCTTATTTTCCATAAATTGATGAGCCAATTCTAACGCCAATCCGTCCAATTTATGCAAACTGTTTTCAATGATATTCAATCGGTTTTGAAACTGATACAACATTCTGTTTTTCAACCAAACGGTATAATCGCCGTTGTAAGTGGTTGGTGTAAAAGCCGTTTCGTGAATATCACTTCCCAACGCAATGTGCATTTCTGCCGTTCGTAACGCCAAGGTTTGAATGCGTAAAAACAAACTCAATCCCACCCAGTCAATAATTTCGGGCGGAATTTCATTAATCCGCAACCGTTTAAACATTGCAATATCGGGTAATTTATCGATTTTTATTTTCTTGCGTTTCAAATTATCAAAAACACCGTCAATTTGTTCGAGCATAAATTTCCACGCATCGCCTTGATTCGAAACCAATTCTTGCATCAAACCGAGCGTAATATTTCCTTCGGCCAAAGCCAAATTAATACTTCCGGTATAGCGTGGTGTATTTTCAAAATGCATCCGTTCAGTCAAAAAACGACTGATTTCATAATCGGGATTGGTGCTGACATAAATGCGTCTGAAAATTTTCAAAACAAACGAATCATTGTAAATAATTGATGTATTGCTTTGCTCCAATCCCATAAAACGAGACGATTGATATTCGTCTTTTTCAATGGTTGAACCTTTGTGAAAAACCAATTTCAATCCGGGTGTTTCTTTTGATTTTATAATGTTGTCAAACAACAACTTACGAAAATCTTCTTGATGTAATGCATCAACTAAATAACCGGTTTGTTTTCCCATCACAACGGGAGCGATAACGGTACTTGTATCCAATTCTTCTTTGGACATAAAAGCCAACGGCATAAAATAATGTTGGTAAAAAGCTTCTTTAAAATTCACTTCCAACAACACACCATAATAGGTGTTTTTCTTTGAAGTTATCTTAAACTGATCAACCACCTCGATGTACTTTAACGTACTCGCCTTTCCGCCATACCATCGTTTGTTGATGATATAATTTTCTAAAATATCCGAAGAAAAAACCTTGACAAAATCATCATCTTCAAAACAAGTTTCCCACGTTGTTTTAAATTCAAATGTACTGGTAAAAGTATCTTGGTTGGTTGTATTCATTATCGTTCAATTTTAAATAAATGAAAAGGTAAAGCAGGATGTAATTCTACAAAATTCCACTCTCTATCCCAAAAATAACTGTTTCCGGTAATTAAATCGGTTACTTTAACCGGTTGATTACCAAGTTCTTCCAAAGGTAAACGAACCACGGCTTGCAACGGATTTTGTGCATTCAAACTACAAACCATCAATGTATGATCGGTTTTGGCATCATTAAATTTATAATACGCGATCAACTGTTCGTTATCCGTTTTACAAAAAACAATATTATTCGTTTGTTGCAACGATTCTTGCTGTTTTCTGATGTGATTGATACGAGTAATTAACGTAGTCAATTTGTTCTTCGCTTCCCAATCCCAATGATATACTTCGTATTTCTCCGAATTCAAATATTCCTCTTTGCCTTTAGCCATCGGTTGATGAACTAAAAATTCGTAAGCCGGACCATAGATTCCAACACTAGAACTCAATGTGGCGGCTAAAAAATATTTCTGTAAATAAACCGATTCATTTCCTGTTTGCAACGCAAATGGCAGAATATCAGGCGTATTCGGCCAGAAATTCGGTCTGAAAAATTCCTTTTGTTCGGTTTGCGTTAATTCGGTGACATATTCAATCAATTCGGCTTTCGTATTTCGCCAAGTAAAATAGGTATAAGATTGCGAAAAACCTTGTTTCGCTAATTCATTCATAATTTTCGGTCGTGTAAAAGCTTCCGACAAAAACAACACATCCGGATGTTTTTTCTTAATCTCACCAATCAACCATCCCCAAAAATAAAAGGGTTTGGTATGCGGATTATCCACGCGATAGACTTTAATTCCACATTCTTCAATCCAAAATAAAGCGACATCTAACAATTCCTTCCACAAGTTTTTCCAATCGCCGCTTTCAAAATAAATCGGTTGGATATCTTGGTATTTTTTTGGTGGATTTTCAGCATATTGCACCGTTCCGTCCGGACGCCATTTGAACCATTGCGGAAAATCTTTCACATACGGATGATCAGGAGCCGCTTGCAACGCATAATCCATCGCAATTTCAATTCCCATCGATTGGGCTTTTTTAACCAATGCCTTAAATTCATCAATTGTTCCCAATTCCGGATGAGTCGATTTATGTCCGCCAAACTTCGAACCAATTCCCCACGGCGAACCCACATCTCCTTTTTCAGCCGTAGTGGCGTTATTTTTTCCTTTGCGATTTACTTCTCCAATCGGATGAATCGGCGGAAAATACAACGTATCAAAACCCATTTCCACCACTCGTGGCAACAATCGTTCGCAATCTTTAAACGTTCCGTGTTTGCCGGGAGTTTCTGAAGCCGAACGTGGAAAAAATTCATACCAAGTGCTAAACAACGCTTTTTTTCTATCCACATAAACCTTCAATTCAGCAGAAGAATTCGCTAAAGTTCGCTTTGGGTATTTTTTAAAAATCTGATGCAATTCATCCGACAACGCAATGGCAATCGCTGAATCATATAATTTGGCATCTTGAAACGCTTTGATGGCAGAATTCAAATACGCTTTTTCATCTTTTGTAACTTCTTTCAAAATCGCTTGACAGTACTCTGCTCCTTCCAACAACTCCGATTTAACGTGTTGATTATCATTGATTTTTCGTTCGGTGCCGTGTTGCCAATTCAAGGCATAATCTACCCAACCTTCAATAAAATAGGAATAAAATCCTTGCTTTGTAACTGTAAATTCAGCTTCCCATTCATCGTTTTCAGTCGGAGACATTCGCACTTCACTCCACTTTTTATCTTTTTCGTGTTTAAATTTCACACAACATTCCACCACATCGTGACCGTCGGAAAAAACGTGAGCAGATACGTTAACTGTTTGGTTGATAATTCGCTTTATAAAAAAAGAACCTCCATCCAACTGAGGCTTCACACTTTCAATAATGATACGCGTCTGATTTTGCATTTTAAGTAATTTTTATGAACTCTAAATTTATAAAAAATAATTTTAAATCATACCTTGCGTTAAAATTTATTGAAATGTCAAAAAAAACCAAATCTGACAATCAATCCTTGCAGATTCCGAAGCCAATTCTCATAACCGCTAAATTTTTGCAAGCAATTTCACCAAAATTAGCCACTCAATTTGCTGCAAAACTTTTTACAACGCCTATAAAACACAAGATTCCGAAACGGGAATTTCAAATGGATAAACAAAGTATCCAACACGATGTTTTAATTCCGTCCATCGATAAAACCATTAAAACTTACCAATACGGTAACAGCCCGAAAAAGATTTTGCTCGTTCACGGTTGGTCGGGTCGCGGAACACAATTAGTCAAAATTGCCGACGAACTCATCGAAAATGGCTTTTCTATCATCAGTTTCGATGCTCCGGCACACGGCAAAAGCAAAGGAAATTCGTCGATTATGACCGAATTTATCGCCAGCATTCTCGTCCTCGAAAAACAATACGGTCCGTTTGAATTTGCCGTTGGTCACTCGTTAGGCGGAATGGCCATTATCAACGCCATCAAACAAAACCTGAATGTCAAAAAAGCCGTAATTATAGGGAGTGGCGATTTAATTCAGGATATTATCTCCGATTTTATTCGAAATTTAGGTCTAAAACCACAAATTGGCGACAGAATGCGAGAACATTTTGAAAAGAAATTCGGCGAACCAATGAACAATTATTCTACATCGGTTGTGTCCAAAAACATCGAAACGCCGGTTTTCATCATCCACGACAACGACGATCACGATGTAAATGTAAAATGTGCTCACAACATTCACAGCCATTTAAAAAATAGCAAATTAATGATAACCAATAATTTAGGACATAGAAAAATACTAGGAAACGAAAAAGTAATCAATGAAATTAGTAATTTTATCAGAAGCTAATCCAGCTATCCGCTGCAACTCCTCGGCCTTCAATCCATTTTTCTAATGCTTTTTCGTGGCTTCTTTGGTCGCCCCAAAAAGCGAAGAAAAATTGGCTTTCAGTCCTGCGGGGTTTCCGCTACTATCTGGGCTAGGATGAGTGCTATTAAGGAAATATTTTTAATAATTTTGTTTTGCCACGAATTATACGAATTACCACGAATTTCACAAATTTTATTCGTTTTAAATTCGTGGTAATTCGTATAATTCGTGGCTAAAAAATTTAAAATATTATTGGCTTTTAAAACAAACAAATGAAAAAAATCATCACATCAATACTGTTTACTTTTCTAGCAACATTAAGCTATGGACAAACTATTTATACCAAAACCTTTGGAAACAGTAAAGACAAACCTATTATTTTTCTCCACGGTGGTCCGGGTTTTAATAGTGCAAACTTTGAAGCAACAACTGCACAACAACTTGCAGACAAAGGTTTCTTTGTGATCGTGTATGACCGACGCGGCGAAGGACGAAGTTCTGACACTAACGCAAAATTTACTTTTAACGAAACGATTGAAGATTTAAATTCCATCTATCAAAAATTTAACTTAAAAAAATCTACGTTAATCGGACACAGCTTTGGTGGAATTGTAGCCACTTTATTCGCCGAAGCGAATCCTAAAAAAGTACAATCAATTGTTCTGGTCGGAGCTCCTGTTTCTTTGCAAACTACTTTTAAACATATTCTTTCACAATCCAAAAGTATTTATGAAACAAAAAAAGACAGTGTAAACCTAAAATACATTGCAATGCTTGAAAAAATGGACACAACAAGTATTGAATACAGTTCTTATTGTTTTATACACGCGATGCAAAATGGTTTTTATTCACCTAAAAATCCAACGACAGAAGCAAAAAACATCTATTCGAAATTTAAAACAGATACGCTTTTAACTAAATATGCTTCTCAAATGTCGTACGAAGCTCCCAGAGGTTTTTGGAAAAATGAAAAATATACAACCATCGACTTAACTACAAATTTAAAAGAACTGAAAAAAAAGAATATCCAAATTTATGGTCTGTATGGTAAAGACGATGGACTTTATTCTACTGAACAAATTGCTGATTTACAGAACCTCATTGGTTCAACTAACTTACAATACTTTGAAAACTGTTCACATAATGTTTTTATTGATCAACAAACACCATTTATTGAGGCGATAAAAACGTGGATAAAATAAAAATTAAATTAAAACCGCTATGAAGAAAATAATGTTAATCCTCACCCTTTTCACACTAACAGCGTGTCAAGGGCAAAAAAAAGAAACTAAAAAGCCCTTAAAAGTCGTCAAAACCGAAGCTGAATGGAAAGCAGAACTCACCCCCGAACAATACGAAGTATTGCGTAAAAAAGGCACAGAACGAGCTTTCACCGGAGCCTATTGGGATCACTTTGAAAAAGGACAATACGTTTGTGCCGCTTGTGAAAACCCGTTATTTACTTCGCAAACCAAATTTGATTCAGATTGTGGTTGGCCATCATTCGACCAAGCCATCAAAGGTTCTGTGATTTATGAAAATGATTATAGTTTTAATATGTCACGCGTTGAAGTAATGTGTGCCAACTGTGGTGGTCACCTCGGTCACGTTTTTGATGACGGCCCCAAAGAAACCACCGGAAAACGTTTTTGCACCAACTCAATTTCTGTCAAATTTATACCTGAAAAGTAATGGCCTACAAAATTCAAAAAACAGAAGAAGAATGGAAAGCCCAATTAGGGCTAGAAAAATATAAAATCCTTCGTCAAAAAGGAACAGAATTTCCGCACACCGGACAATACAACCTTCATTTCGAAAAAGGAAAGTATTGTTGTGCTGCTTGTGCCGAAGTTTTATTTGAAAGCGATGCCAAATTTGATGCTCATTGCGGTTGGCCATCCTTCGATCAATCCATCCCAGGAAAAGTTGAATACATCAAGGATGCAACTCACGGTATGATTCGTACCGAAATTCTTTGTGCCAGCTGCGGAAGTCATTTAGGACACGTTTTCGATGATGGTCCAACAGAAACCGGAATTCGTTATTGTGTGAATTCGCTATCAATTGATTTTAGGGAGTAAAAAATGAATTTATTTGAAGAAACATCTAATTGGAAAAAAAAATTAACTCCTTTAATTAATCAATACAAAGGAAAAAAACATCCATTG